>JBJTJS010000411.1:0-4729 GCA_046096085.1 bacterium | reverse complement strand
GCGAGAGCTGACGCGCATCCGGTTCGGCGTCAGCGAGAGCTGACGCGCATCCGGGTCGGCGTCAGCGAGAGCTGACCGCTAGGTCGCGATCGTCAGCACGAGGATGCGGTCGTCGCCGTCTCGTGGATCGCCGCGGCCGTCGGTGTTGGACGTCATGAGCCACAGGGAGCCATCGGGCATGGCTTCCACGGTGCGCAGTCGTCCGAGGTCCCCGAGGACGAGGGCGATGGGCGCGGCAGCGCTGCCTCCCACGAGGGGCACCTGCAAGAGGACCTCACCGCGCAGCGACGCGACATAGGCGACATCGTCGACGATCGCGAGGCCACTGGGGGAGGCGAGTGATGTGGGCGTCCACTGGGCCTGGGGGTTGACGTAGGCCGCGTTGTCGCCGGTGCCCTCCACGATGGGCCAGCCGTAGTTGCCGCCCGGCTCGATGAGATTGAGCTCGTCGGCATCCTTGGCGCCGAACTCCGTCGCCCAGAGTCGGCCTGCCGAGTCGAAGGCGAGGCCCTGCACATTGCGATGCCCGAGGCTCCACACCGGGGAGCCGGGGAAGGGATTGCCCTCCGGGACTCCGCCCTCGGGGTCGACCCGGAGGATCTTGCCGGCGAGTGACTCGGGGTCCTGGGCAAGGTCGGGCTCGGCCGCGTCCCCGGTAGCGACATAGAGCATTCCGTCGGGCCCGAAGGCGATACGTCCGCCGTTGTGGATGCCAGCCTTGGGAATCCCCGTGAGGACGTCCTCGCGCGTGCCGTCGAGGTCGTCCAGCGGCATGCGGATGACGCGGTTGTCGGACGCGGTCGTGGCGTAGGCGTAGAGCCAGGTGCCGGTGGGGTCGACGGCGATGCCGAGCAGGCCACCCTCCCCGTCGGGTGCGGCGTCATCGATCGTCGTGGCCTCACTCAGGGATCCGTCCGCGGCGACCCGGACGATACGGCGAGTGTCCCGCTCGCTGACGAGCGCGGAGCCGTCCGGGAGGGCGACGAGGCCCCAGGGGGAGGTGAGGCCTGAGGCCGTGTCGACGCTGACGCGCACCGCGGGCGGTTGCGCCTGCGGAGTCGCGGGCACGGGGCCGGTCGCCGGCGTGCCGGAACCGCAGGCGACGAGGGCCAGCGAGGCGAGCGGCACGAGTGGGACGAGGACAGGGCGCATCTCTCCACTATGCGATGACCCGGGCGCGCGCGCGCGCGGGGTGTCGTGGTGGGCTACTCCCGTGATCGTCGTCCCCGGGGAGATCGCCGCGGCCATGGACCTGGCCGGTCTCACGGTCTGGGACGGCGGGGACGTCGAGCCCATCCGCGGGGCCCGCTTCTACGTCCCGTCGTACATGGCGGGGGAGTGGGCCTTCTCGGTGATGGCCGAGCTGCCGCATCTGGAGGTCTGCCAGCTGCCAACGGCGGGCTTCGAGCATGCGCTCGCCCACCTGCCTCCAGGCGTCACCCTGTGCAATGCGGCGGGGGTGCACGACGCGAGCACGGCTGAGCTCGCCGTCGCCCTCATCCTGGCCCGCCTGCGCCGGGTCGACGCCATGGCCCGGGCCATGCCCCGCGGCGAGTTCATCCATGACCGTTTCGATGCCCTTGCCGACAAGAGGGTGCTGGTGCTGGGCGCGGGCGGCATCGGCGGGGCCCTGATGCGCCGACTCGAGGGCTTCGAGTGCGAGGTCATCGTGGCCGCGCGCTCGGCGCGCGAGGGCGTGCGCGGCCGGGAGGAGATTTCCGAGCTCCTCCCATGGGCGGACATCGTCGTGATCGCCGTACCGCTGGACGACTCCACGCGCGGCATGGTGGACGCCGGCTTCCTGGCCCGCATGCGCGACGGCGCTCTCCTCGTCAACGTCGCGCGCGGTGCCATCGCCGACACGGCCGCGATACTCGCCGAGTGCGGTCGCCTGCAGTTCGCTCTCGACGTCACGGACCCGGAGCCACTGCCCGCGGACCACCCCCTGTGGCGCGCAACGGGTGTCCTGATCTCCCCGCATGTCGGCGGCAACACGACGGCGTTCCTCCCGCGCATCGCCCGCCTCGTGCGCGATCAGATCGCGCGGTGGCAGTCGGGGGCCCCGCTGGCCAACGTCATCGTGTCCTAGACTGACGGCATGACCCAGTCGCCCGATATCAAGCCCCGAAGCCGCGACGTCACCGACGGTCTGGAGCGCGCCGCCGCCCGCGGCATGCTGCGCGCGGTCGGCATGGAGGACGAGGACTTCGCCAAGCCGCAGATCGGCATCGCGTCGTCGTGGAACGAGATCACCCCCTGCAACCTCTCCCTGGACCGCCTCGCGCGTGCTGCCAAGGAGGGCGTTCACGCTGCCGGCGGCTTCCCCATGCAGTTCGGCACGATCTCGGTCTCCGATGGCATCTCCATGGGCCACGAGGGCATGCACTTCTCGCTGGTGAGCCGCGAGATCATCGCCGACTCGGTCGAGGCCGTCATGCAGGCCGAGCGCCTTGATGGCATGGTGAACTTCGCCGGCTGCGACAAGAGTCTCCCGGGCATGATCATGGCGGCGGCCCGCCTCGACGTCGCGAGCGTCTTCGTGTACGCCGGCTCGATCCTCCCCGGCCACGCCCGGCTCTCCGACGGCACCGAGCGGGACGTGACCATCATCGATGCCTTCGAGGCCGTGGGTGCGTGCGCTCGCGGCCTGATGTCGCGTGAGGACGTCGACACCATCGAGCGCGCGATCTGCCCCGGCGAGGGTGCGTGCGGTGGCATGTACACCGCCAACACCATGGCGAGCGCCATCGAGGCCATGGGAATGTCGCTTCCCGGCTCGTCGGCGCCCCCGGCAGTCGATCGCCGACGCGACGGCTACGCGCGCCGCTCGGGCGAGGCCGTCGTCGAGCTCATCCGCCAGGGCATCACGGCCCGCGACATCATCACCCGCCCGGCGCTGGAGACCGCCATCACCACGGTCATGGCGCTCGGGGGCTCCACCAATGCCGTGCTCCACCTCCTCGCCATCGCGCACGAGGCCGGTGTTCCGCTGGAGATGGAGGACTTCCACCGGATCGGCTCCAAGGTGCCGCTGCTGGCCGACCTCAAGCCGTTCGGCCGCTACGTCATGAGCGACGTCGATCGCGTCGGCGGGATTCCCGTCGTCCTGCGGGCGCTGCTCGACGCCGGGCTGCTCCACGGGGACTGCCTCACGGTCACGGGCAAGACGATGGCGGAGAACCTCGCCGTCATCGACCCGCCCGATCCCGATGGCGAGATCCTGCGGGCATCGCAGGACCCTCTGGCGCCGACCGGCGGCATCACGATCCTGTCCGGCTCCCTCGCCCCCCAGGGGGCGGTCGTGAAGAACGCCGGCGTTCCCGTCGACGTCTTCGAGGGCACGGCGCGCGTCTTCGAGCGCGAGCAGGCGGCGATGGACGCGCTCGAGGACGGCACCATCCAGGCCGGTGACGTCATCATCATTCGCTACGAGGGACCCAAGGGGGGCCCGGGCATGCGCGAGAGGCTCATGATCACCGGGGCCATCAAGGGCGCCGGCCTGGGCAAGGACGTGCTGCTCATCACCGACGGGCGCTTCTCGGGAGGGACGACCGGGCTGTGCGTGGGCCACGTGTCGCCCGAGGCGGTGGACGGCGGACCGATCGGGCTCATGCGCAGCGGTGACCGCGTGCGGATCGACGTACGGGAACGCACCCTGGACCTGCTCGTCGACGAGGACGAGCTGGCCCGCCGTCGCGCGGAGTTCACGCCCCTGCCCCCGCGCTACGAGCGCGGCGTCCTCGCCAAGTACGCCCGACTGGTGGGTTCCGCCAGCGGTGGCGCCGTCTGCGACTAGCCACCCCCCTGCGTTGAGTGGCGGCCGTGCTGGCAGGCGACGGGACGCGCCACGACGTGTCGTCGATCACCCCTGACTTCGACGCAGCATTCTTCGCCGCCGGCGGCATCGCGGCCCTCCAGGCACGCTGGGAATCGGGAGACATCACTGTGCTGCCGACGCTGGATCCCAGCGCCCGCCTCGGATCGCCCATCGCTCGCCCGGGCAACGTCGTCTGCGCAGGGCTGAACTACGCCGACCACGCGCGGGAGTCGGGGATGCCGATCCCGGAGGAGCCGGTGCTGTTCAACAAGGCCCCCAACACGGTCGTGGGGCCGTACGACGACATCCGCGTCCCGCGCGGCGCGACGAAGCTGGACTACGAGGTGGAACTCGGCGTCGTCATCGGCGCGGAGTGCCGCTACCTGTCCTCGCCCGAGGAGGCCTGGAGCCACGTGGCGGGCTACGTCCTGTGCAACGACGTGTCCGAGCGGGCGTTCCAGATCGAGCGCGGAGGCCAGTGGACGAAGGGAAAGTCGGCCGAGACCTTCAACCCCTGCGGTCCCTGGCTGGTGACGCCTGACGAGTTCGACCCCCGCCACGGGGTCAACCTCTGGCTCGACGTCAATGGCCAGCCGCGTCAGCGGGGCAATACGCGCGAGATGATCTTCGGCATCGACGTGCTGCTGCACTACATCAGTCAGTTCCTGGTCATGGATCCCGGTGACCTGCTGGACACGGGTACGCCGCCGGGCGTGGCGATGGGCATGGCCGAGCCCGCGTGGCTCGCCGAGGGCGATGTGGTCACACTCGGCATCGACGGCCTCGGTGACCAGTGCAGCGCATGCGTGCCCGCCCCGTAGGTCGCCATACTCGGACGTAGACTGAAGCGCATGAGCGACGAGACGCCGCAGCAACCGTCGGGCGGCACGCCCGCAGGCTGGTACCCCGATC
>JBJTJS010000410.1:0-2369 GCA_046096085.1 bacterium | reverse complement strand
CATCGGGGTCACGACGGACTCCGGTCCTGCAAGGATCGGCTCGCCCCGTCGGCGAGCCAACTGCTTCGTCAGCGTGCGCGCCCCGGCTCAAGCACCTGGCGCCGAGGGTCGTGGACGGGGCGCGCACGCTGACGAAGCAGTTGGCTCGCCGACGGGGCGAGCCGATCCTTGCAGGACCGGAGTCCGTCGTGACCCCGATGCGCCGATCGCGCGCCTAGGGGCGCTATCGGCCAGCGTGGAGCCCGGGGTTGTCGGGTTGCTCGCGAGCATCCGACCCTTGCGGGCAGACTCATCCCATGAGCCTGAATTTCGTGGAAGCGCAGACCGCGCTTCTCCTTGCCACTGTCGGCGCCATGTCGGAGGCCGACCTCGCGGCGCCATCGTCGTTGCCCGGCTGGAGCCGAAGCCATGTCCTCGCCCACATCGCGGGCAATGCCGAGGGACTCGGGCGTCGCGCACGGTCGATGATCGACGGCGTACCCCGAGCGATGTACGAGTCGCAGGAGGCCCGCGACGCTGACATCGAGTGGCGTTCCGGGCGCACGCTCGCCGAGCACCTCACGGCGCTGGCCGGGACTGGTGATGATGCCAGGCGGGACCTCGCCGGTCTCCCGGGTGCTCGACTCGACGAGGTGGTCGAGGTCCGGAGCGGACTCACCGTGCGGATGGGCGACATCCCGCTCCTGCGCCTGCAGGAGGTCTGCATCCACCACGCCGACCTCGGCACCCCCGGCTACACGTGGGAGGACTGGCCCGACGAACTGGGCGCGTGGGCACTTCCCCGCGCGGTGGGCATGTTCGCCAGCCGCGGCGAGTTCCCCGTCGCCTGGGTTGAGGCCGACGGGCAGCGCCTGGCGATCAGTGACGGCGACGGCCCGGGCCTCGCGGGCTCCCACCGGGAGTTGCTCGCGTGGATCACCGGCCGTGCGCCCGGTACGGGGCTCACCCCCGTGGGCCTCGCCGAGGTCCCGGCGGCACCTCAGTGGCTGTGACGGGAGTCGCGCTCGGACAGGTGAGCGCCGGACGCGGCAGCAGCGGTGACGATCTGCCGGGAGGGCAGCACGGCCGACAGGCGCTGGCCGTCCTTGTCGAAAGCGAGGGTCCACGACGTCGTGCATTCGTCGAGGTGACGCGTACCGAGGCCCTCTGATGTCGGCGCGGGGGCGCTCGCCTGCAGCGGGGAGCGCGAGTTGACCTCGACGAGAAGCCCGTCGCCCTGCGATGTCGTGGCTCACCGCCACCCCGCCCGAGCCAAAGCCCGGCACGGTGATGGGCGTTGGTGCGAATGTGCGCCCGTCGACAATCATCATGTTTGGCACGCTGTCTGCCACTACGTAAGCTGAGTCGTCTTCTTGGTTCACTGCTATGGCCAGCCAGGTAGCACTTGGGACTGCAGTCACGCCCGAACCCTGCACCAGGCCCGTGCGGCCATTGATCCTGTACACCAGTTGTCCGTTGTGGGCCGCTACATCGACCGTGTCGTCGAGAGCGTTCAGTGCGATGCCGCTTGGTTCTTGCCACGACGCGAATCCGTTGATCTCGATCGTCCTGACGATCGCCTGAGTGCTGGACGGAGTCACCGACAAGATCTGGGAGGGTGCGCTCCGCGCCGCCGGGGAGGCGACGACCGTCGCCGCCGCGAGCCCCGCAGCGATCGTGACGAGGGCCACGGGTCGCAGGATCGAAGTCCCGCCTAACGTCCGGGAGGGCAGTGACGACTCGCGCTGGGGGGAGATGGCAAACCTTGCGGGTGGTGGCTGCTTCGACCCTCGAGGAAGAGTCGCCGTGGGTGACTGAAGAGAACTGGGTGAGCACTAAGTGATCAACGGCACCCGAGAGAGAGGGATCGGCCTCTCCCCACGTTCGAGGGATACCCCCCAAAGACGAGGTACGTGTGGAGCCCGGCGACAGCTGCCGGGCGGCGCGCCCGTGGCGTCGCCCAGTCGGGGCCCCTTCGGCACGTTACGGGACCGTAAGTTACGGTATCGTAGGTTCATGGACCCAAAGCCGGGAGGTGCAGCCACATGACCGTGCCGGAGGCGACCACCTCTTCCTCCCGCGAGCGCGTGAACCTGCACGGCCGCGAGGTGGCCTACCGGGACCTGCCGGGGGTCGGTTCCCCCATCGTCCTCATCCACGGCATCGGGTCGAGCGCGGACACGTGGGAGGACATCCCCGATCGCCTGTGCCTGATGGGCCATCGCGTGGTGGCGTTCGATCTGCCCGGCCACGGGGAGTCCTCCAAGGCGCGGGGCGACTACAGCCTGGGCTCCCTCGCCTGCACCGTGCGCGATCTGCTAGACCACCTGGGCATCGAGCGGATGCACGTAGTGGGGCACTCTCTCGGCGGCGGCGTCTCCATGCAGTTC
>JBJTJS010000409.1:0-7803 GCA_046096085.1 bacterium | reverse complement strand
GTATTTCAGCACAATGGCCGCCGGGATTCCCGGCGAAGAGATGAAGTTCCCCTAGGGCTCTCGCCCAGGCCTCTTGTCCTGGGCCTAGCGTGGCAGGGCGGAGGCGCGCCAGGCTCCGGGACCGGGCGTCAGGGGCGGCCGGATCCGGCGAGACGGCCGAGCCCACAGGCTGCGTGCCTTCGCCCGTGGCTCCTCGATCTGGGAGCGCAGGCGCGCCACGGCCGCGATGACGGCCGCCACTTCCGCCGGCGTCGCTCCACCGCGGATCTCGAGGGGCTGGTCGCTCACAGCGGGAGTTTCCCGTGCTTCTTGGGCGGTCGGCTCGCGCGCTTGGTGCGCAGGGCGCGCAGTGCCCGCACCACCATCGTTCGCGTCTCGCGCGGCAGGATCACCCGATCGACGTATCCGCGCTCCGCCGCGACGTAGGGGTTGGCGAGCGTCGCCTCGTACTCGTCGATGAGCCGGGCCCGCTCCGCCTCGGGATCGGCCGCTTCGGCGAGCTCCTTGCGGTAGAGGATGTTCACCGCGCCCTGCGCTCCCATGACGGCGATCTGCGCGGTGGGCCAGGCGAGGTTGATGTCAGCGCCGAGGTGCTTGGAGCCCATGACGTCGTAGGCGCCGCCGTAGGCCTTGCGGGTGATCACCGTGACGAGAGGAACCGTCGCCTCGGAGTATGCGTAGATGAGCTTGGCTCCGCGGCGGATGATGCCGTCCCACTCCTGGTCGGTTCCGGGCAGGAATCCCGGCACGTCCACGAAGGTGAGCACGGGGACGTTGAACGCGTCGCAGGTGCGCACGAAGCGGGCCGCCTTCTCCGACGCGTCGATGTCGAGGGTGCCGGCGAACTGCATGGGCTGGTTCGCGACGACCCCGACCGCGCGTCCCTCGACGCGGCCGAAGCCGCAGAGGATGTTGGGCGCGAAGAGCGGCTGGACCTCGAGGAACTCCTCGTCGTCCAGCACGTGCTCGATGACCCGGTGCATGTCGTAGGGCTGGTTGGGCGAGTCGGGGATCAGCGTGTCGAGTTCCCGGTCGTAGTCGTCGACCTCGACATCGGCCTCGACGTCGTAGGACGGGGACTCGTCGAGGTTATTGCTCGGCAGGTAGGACAGCAGGGCGCGGACGTAGTCGAAGGCGTCCTGCTCATCGGCCGCCATGTAGTGGGCGACACCGGACTTGGTGTTGTGGGTGCGCGCACCCCCGAGCTCCTCGAACTCCACGTCCTCCCCGGTCACGGTCTTGATGACGTCCGGCCCGGTGATGAACATGTGCGATGTCTTGTCGACCATGATCGTGAAGTCGGTGATGGCGGGGGAGTAGACCGCGCCGCCCGCGCACGGACCCATGATGAGCGAGATCTGCGGAACGACGCCCGAGGCCTGCACGTTGCGGTAGAAGATCTCGCCGTACAGGCCCAACGAGACCACGCCCTCCTGGATGCGCGCTCCCCCGGAGTCGTTGATCCCGATGACCGGGCAGCCGGTCTTGAGTGCGAGTTCCATGACCTTGACGATCTTCTCGCCGAACACCTCGCCGAGGGAGCCCCCGAAGACCGTGAAGTCCTGGGCGAAGACGCATACGGGACGCCCGTCGATCGTGCCGTAGCCGGTGACCACGCCATCGCCGTACGGGCGATTCGCCTCGAGGGCAAAGTTGTGCGACCGGTGGCGGGCCAGGCCGTCGAGCTGCTGGAACGACCCGGGGTCCAGGAGCGCCTCGATGCGCTCCATCGCCGTGAGTTTGCCCTTGGCGTGCTGCTTGTCGACCGCGGCCTTGCGCCGTCCCTGGGCCTCGGCGCGCCGTCTTTCGAGGTCGGCGGCCTTGTCGGCGGTGGTGCGCGGGGGGGCCGCGTCGATGTGGTCCGATGCCGTCACGTGGGTACCTTAGCCCCGTGCCCGAGGAGGGAAGTCCGGGGAACGGTGGCGCGACCCCGTCGCGTGGGCCGCTGGGGGATGTGTCGGCGGCTCTTGCGCAGACCGGCCTGTGGCTGCCGTGGCCGGAGCCGCTCGTCGTGGAGTCGACGACGTCGACCATGCGGGACGTCCAGGCGCGTGCGGAATCAGGGGCGGCCGAGGGGACCGTCGTCATCGCGGAGGAGCAGACCGCCGGCCGCGGGCGCCACGGACGCACCTGGGAGTCCGCGCGTTACGCGGGGCTGTGGCTGTCGCTGCTGCTGCGTCCCCCCGATCGCGCGGGCATCCGGGCGACGGGGGAGAACGGCACGGCGGGGACCAGCCTGGGATGGCTGCCGCTCATCGTGGGCCTGGGCGTCGCGCGAGGCCTGCGAGCCGTCGGAGCCGGTGATGCGGTGCTGAAGTGGCCCAACGACGTGCTGCTGCCCGCACCGGCATCGAGCCCAGCATCGAGCCCAGCATCGAGCCCGGCATCGAGCCCGGCATCGAGCCCGGGGAAGGTCGCGGGGATCCTCGCCGAACGGCTCGCCGACGGTGCCGTCGTCGTGGGCATGGGCATCAACGTCGATCACGCGCCCGACGAACTGCCGGACACGGCGACCTCGCTGAGGCAGCAAGGCTTCGCCGGCACGCGGGAGTCCGCGCTCGTCGGAGTGCTCGTCGAGGTGGCCCGCGCATACCGGGCATGGGCCGCCGGCTCCGCGCAGCGTGAGGAGTACCGGCGCTGGTGCGTCACGCTCGGCCGGGAGGTGACGGCGCAGGGTCCCGCCGGCCCGATCGCTGGACTCGCGGCGGACGTCGATGACTGGGGACGCCTGCACGTCATCGGCCGTGACGGCGTGGAGACGGCGCTCTCCGCCGGGGACGTGGCGATCGTCCGTCCCCCATGGTGAGGACGCCTCGCGGGGCGCGCGTTTCAGCATCGCCTTGTCCTCGGGCATGACACCATGGCCCCATGGCGTACCCCCAGAAGCTCCTCGGCCAGGGCGAGACCATCGCGTTCGAGATGAAGCCGCATTGGCGCGCTCTCATCTGGCCGCTCATCGTCCTCGTCCTCATCGTGTTCATCGGCACCTGGCTCTATATCTCGCTCGGCTCGTGGTTCGCCGGTGGCGTGATCGAGACCGTGGGGCGGTGGGGCATCGTCATCGCCGGCATCGTGATCCTGGTGTGGTGGGTCCTGCTGCCCTTCGCCCGATGGATCACCACGGAGTACGTCTTCACCAGTCGGCGCATCATCACGCGGGCCGGCCTCGTCGCGCGGCAGGGGCGGGACATGCCGCTGTCCAAGATCAACAACGTCTCGTTCGACGTCCCCGCGATGGGGAGGTTCCTCAACTACGGCTCGCTGCGCATCGAGTCCGCGGGCGAGGGCGACCTCGTCATCAACGACGTACCCAATGTCGAGGTCATCCAGCGCGAGGTGTACCGGCTTCATGAGGAGGACGACGAGCGACGCCGGCGCGGCAGCGCGGAATCCGGCGGCGATCCCGTCCCGCCGAACGACGGAACGTGACCCCGAACGACCCCGCGGCAGCACTCGAGGCGCTGGTCCTCGGCGAGGAGCCGGCGTACACGCGAGCGGACATCATTCGTCTGTCGGGTGTCGCCGACGACCTGGCCCGGTCCCTGTGGCGCGCCCTGGGGTTCCCCGACACCGGGGGTGACGCGGCCTTCACCGACGCCGACCTCGAGGCCCTGCTCACGGTGCGCGACCTCATCGACCAGGGCCTGCTGGACGAGGAGACGGCGATCGTCCTGGCCCGCAGCCTCGGGCAGTCCACCGCCCGCCTGGCCGACTGGCAGACCGAGGCGATGGGCCGCTTCCTCGTGGAGCAGGAGCACCTGGAGGGGCGAGACCTCACGGGGGACCCCGCCGTCGTGGAACGGATCCTCGAACGTGCCGGCGCGCTCGTCGATCCCCTGGAGCGGCTGCTGGACTACGCCTGGCGCCGGCAACTCGCCGCGGTCCTCGACCGCCGGCTGTAGCGCACCGAGGTGATTGGCGAGCCGAGCGGTACCGGGACCGTGGGAGTCGCCGACCTCGTCGGGTTCACGAGGCTGAGTCGCCAATTGGAGGACGCCGACCTCGCGGCCTTGGTGGAGAGGTTCGAGTCGGTGAGCGCCGACGTCCTCGCGGCCACGGGCGCGACGCTCGTCAAGACCGTGGGCGACGAGATCCTGTACGTCGCCGACGAGGCGGTGGTCGCCGCCGAGGCCGCCGTACGACTCCATGGTGCGCACGCGGAGGACCCCGACGTACCCGAGATGCGCATCGGCCTCGCGAGCGGCCCCATCCTGCGGCGCATGGGAGACGTCTTCGGTGCGACCGTGAACCTCGCGAGCCGGCTCACCGCCCTCGCGAGGCCGGGCACGACGCTCGTCGATGCCGTGACCGCGCGCGAGGTGGCCGCCCGGTCGGAGTTCAGCCTGCGCCAGGTGGCTCCGCGCCGGGTCCGCGGGGTCGGCATCGTCCGGTCGTTCTCGCTCGCCCCCGACGAACCTTCGCGTTAGCCGCCCACGAGCCGCGGAATCCGCGCCGAATTCGCGGCTCGTGGGCGGCTAACGCGGGATCTCGGCGCCGGCAGCGGGTGGGGTAGGTCAGATGGGCGTGACCGCGTCGCGCTCGGCGAGTTCCTGGTCCGCGGCGTTGTCGGGCACCTCGGGGAAGACCCAGCGGCGGTAGGACCAGAAGCGGAACATCGTGCCGAGAGCCAGGCCCACGACGTTGGCGCTGATGTTGTCGGCGAGCGCGCTGGTGAGGCCAAGCGCGTAGTGGCTGAACCACAGGCACGTGAGCGCGATCATCATGCCGATGCCGTTGAGAACGAAGAAGAGGAGGTACTCGCGACCCATGTGGGTCCGGCCACGGTGGCGGAAGGTCCAGTAGCGGTTGCCGAAGTACGCCACGGTCGTGGCGGCGATGACGCTGATCGCCTTCGCGGTGAGGGGCTTGTCGTACAGCGGGCCCTCGCCCCCGGCGAAGCGCAGGATGTTGAACAGCCCGATGTCCACCACGAGGGCGACCATGCCGACGACCCCGAACTTGGCGATCTCGCGCACCAGGGAGCTCAGTGAGTCGCGGACGCGCCCCACCCAGGCGCTCATCCCGGACGCGGACGCGGTTGCGACGCGATTGAGACGAACCTGGGACATGTACGCAGTCTAATGCGCGAGGGCCCTCCGCTGCCGGTCAGGCGACGGTCACTCATAGGGTCGTGCTGTGAACCCGGTCACGGCCGACCCGCGGGACGGCACCGCCAGCCGGACCGGAGCCGTCGGGATGGTGGGGGGAGGCCAGCTCTCCCGGATGACGGCCGCCCCGGCCGCGGCGCTCGGCGTACCCTTCCGGGTCCTGGCGGGCTCCCCGGACGACTCGGCGGCGCAGGTGGTCGCGGACGTCGTCCTCGGGTCTCACGACTCCCGGGAGGACCTCTTCCGGCTGGCCGAGGGCTGCGCGGCCGTCACCTTCGATCACGAGCATGTCCCCCCCGATCACCTGCGCGCCCTGGAGGCGGCGGGCGTCGCGGTGCGCCCGTCGTCGGCGGCCCTGGTGCACGCGCAGGACAAGGTCGCGATGCGCGAGGCGATGGCCGCGATCGGCGTCCCGGCGCCGCGGTTCCAGGTGCTCGACCCGGCGACGCCTGCCGGGCTTGCGGCCGCGGGCGAGCGCCTGGGATGGCCGATGGTCCTCAAGGTGTCCCGGGGCGGGTACGACGGCAGGGGCGTGTGGGTGGTCGACGATGCCGACGCTGCCGCGGAACTCGTCGCATCCACCACGCTCGCCGCCGGCGCCCGGTGGCTCGCCGAGGAGCGTGTCGCCTTCACGCGCGAACTGTCGGCACAGGTGGCTCGCGCTCCCTCCGGGCAGGCGGTGGCGTACCCGGTCGTGCGCACGATCCAGGTCGAGGGGATGTGCTCGGAGGTCGTCGCGCCGTGCCCCGGCCTCGACGACGAGCGGGCGATGGAGGCCCAGGGGATCGCCCTGCGGATCGCGGGGGAACTCGGAGTCGCCGGGATGCTCGCGGTGGAGATGTTCGACACCGGCGCGGACCTCCTCGTCAACGAGCTCGCGATGCGCCCGCACAACTCCGGGCACTGGACCATCGACGGCGCCGTCACCAGCCAGTTCGAGAACCATCTCCGCGCGGTCCTCGACCTCCCCCTGGGCGACCCGCACCCGGTGGCGCCGTTCGCCGTCATGGTCAATGTCGTCGGCCCCCGCGACGCCGACACGCTGCCCCCGCTCCAGGAGGCCTACCGCCACGTGCTCGCGCGCGACCCGGGGGTGAAGGTGCATCTCTACGGCAAGGAACCGCGTCCCGGCCGCAAGCTGGGGCACGTCACCGTCGTCGGCCACGACCTGGAGAGCCTCCTCCGTCGCGCGCACCACGCCGCGGACTACCTGATGGGAGTCGTCAATGAGTGATCGTGTCCCGCGCGTCGGGATCATCATGGGCAGCGACTCGGACTGGCCCGTCATGGAGGACGCCGCCCGCGCCCTGGCCGAGTTCGACGTCCCCTACGAGGCCGATGTCGTGTCCGCGCACCGCATGCCACGGGAGATGGTCGAGTACGCCGCATCCGCGGCATCGCGCGGCCTCGCCGTCGTCATCGCGGGCGCGGGCGGGGCGGCGCACCTGCCCGGCATGGTCGCCTCGCTGACGCCGCTTCCGGTGATCGGCGTGCCGATCCCCCTCACGCACCTTGACGGGCTCGACTCCCTGCTGTCCATCGCGCAGATGCCTGCCGGCGTTCCCGTCGCGGCCGTCGCCGTGGGCAATGCGCGCAATGCCGGCCTGCTCGCCGTGCGCATCCTGGGCGCGTCCGACCCGTCCCTGCGGGAGCGGATGGCCGCCTTCCAGGAGGCCTTGCGCGAGTCCGCCGTCGAGAAGGGCGCGAGGGTCCGCGGCGATGCCTGAGCCGGCCGCGGCGCGGGACGTCATCGCCCGCCTCCTCGACGCGACGTCGACGTGGTTCGTGGTGGGCCTGGGCGACGACCCCGCACGCGACGCCTACTGGGTGGCCAAGGACCTCCAGCGGCACGGCAAGCGGGTCGTCCCCATCCACCCGCGGGCGCTCCCCGTCCACGGCGAGCCGGGATTCGCGACCATCGCCGAGGCCGCCGCCGTCGTGGGCGCCCCCGACGTCGTGGACATGTTCGTCCGCGCGGACCGCGTCGGCGCGTTCGTCGACCAGGCGATCGCGGCGGGGGCGGGCGCGATCTGGATGCAATTCGGCGTGGTGGACGATCAGGCGGCACTCCGCGCCGCCGAGGCGGGCCTCGACGTGGTCATGGACCGGTGCCCGTCCGACGAGTGGGCGCGGCGCGGCGGGTAGCCGCTCGCGCGACGGGGGCGGTGCGCTCGCCCGGGGACCCTCGCTAGGAGGCGGGGCGGCCGAGTGCGCGGTAGGTCCACCCTGCGGCACGCCACGACTGCGGGTCGAGGGCGTTGCGGGCATCGATCACGACCAGGTGGCCCATGCTCTCGGCGGCCCGTGCCGGGTCGGCGTCGACGTACTCCCGCCACTCGGTGAGGAGGAGGAGGACGTCCGCTCCGGCGGTCGCCGCGAGGGCGGTGGGGGCGTACTCCAGCGCCGGGAACATCCGGCGCGCGTTGTCCATGGCGCGGGGGTCGTGCACGACGACGCGAGCGCCGGCGTCGCGCAGGGCCTGGGCGACGTGCAGGGCGGGCGAGTCGCGCACGTCGTCGCTCTCCGGCTTGAACGCCGCCCCCCACACCGCGACTGTGCGCCCCGCGGGACCCCCCTCGAGAGCGGACGCGGCGAGGTCGACGGCATGCTGGCGCCGCCGCAGGGTGGACCTACCGCGCACTCGGCCGCCCCGCCTCCTAGCGAGGGTCCCCGGGCGAGCGCACCGCCCCCGTCG
>JBJTJS010000408.1:0-8163 GCA_046096085.1 bacterium | reverse complement strand
CGGCATCCCGCACGGCAACGCCGATGAGCTCCAGGGGCGCGCCCACGCGAGGGCGTGCCGCAGGCCCTGCTCACCGACGACGCCGCAGGGCTGGCCGCGCGCGGCGCCGACATCGTCGTCGAGGTCATGGGCGGCATCGAGCCGGCCCGCTCCCTCATCCTGTCGGCGATGGCCGCGGGCTCGAGCGTCGTCACCGCGAACAAGGCGCTCCTCGCCGCCGACGGCGCGACCCTCTACCGCGCAGCGGCCGAGAACGGCGTCGACCTGTACTTCGAGGCGTCCGTGGCCGGCGCCATCCCGCTCCTGCGGCCCCTGCGCGAGTCGCTCACCGGAGACCGTGTCCTCAAGGTGCTCGGCATCGTCAACGGCACGACGAACTTCATCCTCACCAAGATGGACGAGGAGGGCGCGGACTACGGCGCCGCCCTGGCCGAGGCTCAGGCACTCGGCTACGCCGAGGCCGATCCCGCCGCCGATGTCGGGGGCCTCGATGCCGCGGCCAAGGCGGCCATCCTCGCCGAGCTCGCATTCCACACGCGCGTGACGTCCGAGGATGTCTCCTGCGAGGGCATCACCGAGGTCACGGCGTTCGACGTCGAGGCAGCACGCGACATGGGCTTCGTCATCAAGCTGCTCGCCGTCGCGGAGTCCACCGGCGACGGGGGCGGCGTCATCGTGCGCGTGCACCCCACGATGGTGCCCCGCGACCACCCGCTCGCCAGCGTGCGCGACGCCTTCAACGCGGTGTTCGTCGAGGCGGAGTCGGCCGGGCAGATGATGTTCTACGGCCGCGGCGCCGGGGGTGCCCCCACTGCGAGCGCGGTCCTTGGCGATGTCGTGGCCGCGGCGCGCAACAGGGTGAGCGGAGGGCGAGGGCCGGGGGAGTCGACCTACGCCGACCTCGAGGTGCGCAGCATCGACGACGCCATGACGCGCTACTACGTCAACCTCGACGTGGCGGACCGCCCGGGCGTCCTCTCGGCCATCGCCCAGGCCTTCGCGGACGAGGGCGTGAGCATCCAGGTCGTCCGGCAGGACGGCCACGGCGACGACGCGGGGCTCATCGTGCGCACCCATGTGGCCTCCGACGGTGCGCTGCGGCGCACGGTGGAGCGCCTGCGCACCCTCGACGCGGTGAAGCAGGTCCTCGGGGTCATGAGGGTGGAGGGGGAGCCGGGCACATGAGCGCCCCGCAGTGGCGCGGCCTCATCGAGGAGTACCGCGACCGGTTGCCCGTCGGACCCGCGACCCCCAACGTCACGCTGCGCGAGGGGGGCACCCCGCTGGTCTACGCGTGCGTGCTCAGCGAGATGACCGGGTGCGAGGTGTGGCTGAAGTACGACGGCGCGAACCCCACCGGCAGCTTCAAGGACCGCGGCATGACGGTCGCGATCAGCAAGGCCGCGGAGGAGGGCGCCCGCGCCGTCATCTGCGCCTCGACCGGCAACACGTCAGCCAGTGCGGCGGCGTACGCCGTCAAGGCCGGGATGGTCTGCGCCGTCCTCGTGCCGGAGGGCAAGATCGCGATGGGCAAGCTCGCGCAGGCGATCGTCCACGGCGCGCGGCTCCTGCAGGTGCAGGGCAACTTCGACGATTGCCTCACCCTCGCCCGCGACCTCGCCGACCGGTATCCCGTGTCGCTGGTCAACAGCGTGAACCCCGACCGCATCGAGGGCCAGAAGACCGCGAGCTTCGAGATCGTCGACATGCTGGGCAACGCACCCGACATCCACTGCCTGCCCGTGGGCAATGCCGGCAACATCACCGCCTACTGGCGCGGCTACACCGAGTACGCCGCCGACGGGATCGCCGCCCGCAGGCCCCGGATGTGGGGCTTCCAGGCGGCGGGGGCAGCACCCCTCGTGCGCGGCGAGCCGGTGGCCAAGCCCGAGACGATCGCGACGGCGATTCGCATCGGCAACCCCGCATCGTGGGACTACGCCATCGCGGCGCGCGACGAGTCCGACGGCCTCATCGAGGCGGTCACGGACGACGAGATCCTCGCCGCCTACCGGCTGCTGGCGTCCCGGGAGGCGCTGTTCTGCGAGCCGGCGAGTGCCGCCAGTGTCGCCGGGCTCCTCCTCATGAGGGAGCGGGGGCTGCTCGATCCCGGCCAGAGCATCGTGTGCACGCTGACCGGCAACGGCCTCAAGGACCCGCAGTGGGCGCTGGCCGATGCGCCGGAGCCGACCGTGATCCCCGTCGACGCCGAGGCCGCTGCGCTCGAGCTGGGACTGCGGGACCCCTGATGCCCGAGCACGTGCGCGCGCACGCCGTCGAGGTGATCGTGCCGGCGACGAGCGCGAACCTCGGCCCCGGCTTCGACTGCCTGGGCCTCGCCGTCGGGGTGCACGACCGCGTGACCGCCATGGTCACCGACGATCCCGGCATCGCCGTCGCGGTGGAGGGCGAGGGGGAGGAGTCGCTGCCCCGCGACGAGACCCACCTGGTGGCCCGGGCGATGCTCGCGGCATGGTCGGCGATGGGGCTGCCGCCCGCGGGTGCCGTGCTCACCTGCGTCAACGCCATCCCCCAGGGCCGGGGGATGGGTTCGTCCGCCGCGGCGATCGTGGCCGGCCTCCTCCTCGGGCGCGCCCTCGTCGTCGACGGCGGGGATCGCCTGACTCCCGCGGACGTGCTCGACCTGGCCACGCGGATGGAGGGGCATCCCGACAACGTCGCTGCCGCGCTGCTGGGCGGCTTCACCACGGCGTGGGTCGAGACGCCGGGTGCGGAGGCAGTGCACGCGCGCGCGGTGTCGCACCCGGTGCATCCCGATGTCGTGCCCGTGCTCATCGTGCCGCCGGTGGCGATGCCCACCCGAGAGGCGCGACGCATGCTGCCCGACACGGTTCTGCGCGAGGACGCCGTGTTCAACGTCGCGCGCTCCGCCCTGCTCGTCCATGCACTGACGTCAGATCCGTCCCTGCTCATGAGCGCGACGGAGGATCGCCTGCACCAGGACGCCCGGGCATCGGCATACGCGCAGTCCCACGCCCTCGTCAGCGAACTGCGGTCGCGCGGCATTGCCGCCGTCGTGTCCGGTGCCGGCCCATCCGTGCTCGCACTCGCGGACGTGTCGACGGCGCCCGCCGCCATGGCTGCGGCCCCCGAGCGATGGCAGGCCGTCTCCGTTCCCGTCGACAGCACGGGCGCTCGCGTTCACGTCCACGGCTGAGACCCTCCGGCCCCGCCGGGGGACACGGTCGGGGCCTGGCAGAAATGCCGCGCCGGGGGATGCTATGGTGCAGAGGTCCGCTTCTCTCGGACCGCTCGTCCCCCACATGAGGGGGTCAATGGATCATCCGCCACCAACTTTCGCGGTGGGGGCCTCCTTTGATCATCGCGGCGGCAACGCATCTGCTCGGTCCCACCCTGGGACCGGAGAATCAGTAAGGATCCTTCGTGTCTGACACCACCACCGCTACCAAGGAGCGGGGCAACGGCCTGTCCAGCATGCTGCTGCCCGAGCTCAAGCAACTCGCCCAGTCGATGGGCATCCCCGGCGCCAGCGGGATGCGCAAGAGCGACCTCATCGCGGCGATCTCCTCCCGTCGGTCGTCCTCGGGCGGCGGGGACGGATCGAGCGCCGCGGGTCGCGAGCGACGGTCCCGCACCGGCTCCGGCGCCGACTCCAGCGGGGACTCGGGAACGGCGGACGCCGCGAGCGGCGAGAGCGCACCGGAGGCACGCGCACCGCGCGATGACTCCCGCGCGCAGTCCCGCGAGCGCGGCAGCGATGCGGGTTCGGCTTCCACGCCCCCGTCATCGGCATCGCAGTCATCGACATCCCAGTCATCGACATCGCAGGGCGACGACCGCGACGACGACGGCGAGGGTGGCTCACGCCGCCGGCGTCGCCGCGGCCGTGATCGCTTCCGTGACCGCCGCGACCGTCGCCCCACCGGCGGCTTCGCCGAGAACGAGGTGGAGGTCTCCGAGGACGACGTCCTCGTGCCGGTGGCCGGCATCCTCGACGTCCTCGACAACTACGCCTTCGTGCGCACGGGCGGCTACCTCCCCAGCCCGAACGACGTCTACGTCTCCCTGTCGATGGTGAAGCGCCATGGACTGCGCAAGGGCGACGCCGTCACCGGGGCCGTGCGCCAGCCGCGCGACGGCGAGCGCCGTGAGAAGTTCAATCCGCTGGTGCGGATCGACACGGTCAACGGCGCCGAGCCCGACCTGTCGCGCAACCGCCCCGAGTTCTCGAAGCTCACGCCGCTCTACCCGCAGGAGCGCCTGCGGCTGGAGACCGAGCCCACCAACCTCACGACCCGCGTCATCGACCTCGTGTCGCCCATCGGCAAGGGCCAGCGCGGACTCATCGTCTCCCCGCCCAAGGCCGGCAAGACGATGGTGCTGCAGTCGATCGCCAACGCGATCACGGAGAACAATCCGGAGTGCCACCTCATGGTCGTCCTCGTCGACGAGCGTCCGGAAGAGGTCACGGACATGCAGCGGTCGGTGAAGGGCGAGGTCATCGCATCGACGTTCGACCGCCCGGCCGAGGACCACACCATCGTCGCCGAGCTCGCCATCGAGCGGGCCAAGCGCCTCGTCGAACTCGGCCACGACGTCGTCGTGCTGCTCGACTCCATGACCCGCCTGGGCCGCGCCTACAACCTGGCGGCCACCGCGTCCGGGCGCATCCTGTCCGGCGGCGTGGACTCCACGGCGCTGTACCCGCCGAAGAAGTTCTTCGGCGCCGCGCGCAACATCGAGCACGGCGGGTCCCTCACCGTCCTGGCGACCGCTCTCGTCGAGACCGGCTCCCGGATGGACGAGGTGATCTTCGAGGAGTTCAAGGGCACCGGCAACATGGAGCTCAAGCTCGACCGCAAGCTCGCCGACAAGCGCGTCTTCCCCAGCGTCGACGTCGACGCCTCCGGCACCCGCAAGGAAGAGCTCCTCATGGCGCCGGACGAGCTCAAGATCGTGTGGAAGCTCCGCAGGGTGCTCCACGCCCTCGACCAGCAGCAGGCCATCGAACTGCTCCTCACCAAGCTGCGCGACACCAAGAGCAACCTGGAGTTCCTGCTCCAGGTCCAGAAGACCACGCCGTCCGTCACGTCGTCGGTCAGCGAGGACTGATGCGGGGATTCGTCCCCCGATGCCGTACCCTTCTCGAGTCCGGTTCACCGCTGCGGCGGACCCGGCCACGCCTGACCGGAGCGACCACGGGGCCGCTGCCGCGAGGGCCCGAGCGCAAGGAGCAACCATGAAGGCCGGAATCCACCCGGACTACGTCGAGACCGAGGTCACCTGCACCTGCGGATCCACGTTCACGACGCGCAGCACGGCGAAGAACGGCGTCATCCACGCCGACGTGTGCTCGCAGTGCCACCCCTTCTACACGGGCCGGCAGAAGATCCTCGACTCCGGCGGCCGCGTCGCGAAGTTCGAGAAGAGGTTCGGCGGCAACAAGGCGACCGCGGTGCACACCGAGGAGCCGGCCCCGGCCGACGCCTGAGACGCCTGAGCTCGTCCCCGAGAGAGGTCGCATCCGATGTTCGACGCCTGCGTCGATCTTTCGGCGGAGTACGCGACCATCGAGGAGAGCCTCGCGGACCCGCGCATCCACGCCGACCCCGCGCAGTCCCGCCGCCTAGCACGTCGCCATGCGGAACTGCGTCCCATCATCGAGGAGTACCGCGCCTGGGTCACCCTGGGCGACGACATCGCTGCCGCGCGTGAACTCGGTGCCGCCGACCCTGCGTTCGCCGCCGAGGCCGAGGCTCTCGAGCAGCGCCGCGACGAGACCGCCGACCGCCTGCGCGCGCTCCTCGTCCCGCGCGACCCGCTCGACGGCAAGGACGTCATCCTCGAGATCAAGGCGGGCGAGGGCGGCGAGGAGTCCGCGCTGTTCGCGGGCGACCTGCTGCGCATGTACCTCAGGTACGCCGAGCGCCGGGGCTGGAGCACCGAGGTGCTCGAGGCCGAGGAGTCCGACCTCGGCGGCTACCGCGATGTCGCCGTGGCCGTCAAGGCGAGGGGGGTGCCCCCGCCGGGGGAGGCGCCGTACGCGCGCCTGAAGTTCGAGGGCGGCGTCCACCGCGTCCAGCGGGTCCCGGTGACCGAGTCGCAGGGGCGCATCCACACGTCGGCGGCCGGCGTCCTCGTACTGCCGGAGGCCGAGGAGGTCGACGTCACGATCGACCCCAACGACCTGCGCATCGACGTCTACCGGTCGTCGGGCCCGGGCGGCCAGAGCGTCAACACGACCGACTCGGCCGTGCGGATCACGCACCTGCCGACCGGCACCGTGGTGTCCTGCCAGAACGAGAAGAGCCAGTTGCAGAACCGCGAGCAGGCGCTGCGGATCCTGCGGGCGCGGCTCCTGGCCCTGGCCGAGGAGGAGGCCGCGCGCGAGGCGTCCGACTCCCGGCGTGCCCAGGTGCGCACCGTCGACCGCAGCGAGCGCATTCGCACCTACAACTTCCCCGAGAACCGCATCAGCGACCATCGCATCGGCTACAAGGCCTACAACCTCGACCACGTGCTCGAGGGCAACCTCGACGACGTGGTCCAGGCGTGCATCGACGCCGGCGACGCGGCAGCGCTGTCCTCGGCGGACGCCTCGTGAGCGACGCCGGGGGTCCCTATGGGCGCATCCCCGGGGGGCCCTCCCCGCGCGTCATGGAGGGGTGGGTCTCGCTGCGCGATGTCCTCGCGGACGCCCAGCGTCGCCTCGCCGCCGCCGGCGTGCCCTCCCCGGAGGCGGAGGCTGCCCTGCTCGCCGCCCACGTGCTGGGAGTGCCGCGATCCCGGCTCATCCTGCAGGACCGGGTGGCCCCCGAGACGAGGACGGCGTACGAGCGCCTGCTGGGCCGGCGCACCGCGCGGGTCCCGCTGCAGTACCTGCTGGGAACGGCGCCCTTCCGCCATATCGAGGTCGCCGTCGGGCCGGGTGTCTTCGTGCCGCGCCCGGAGACGGAGATGCTCGCCGTCCCCGCGCGCGAGGCCCTGCGCGTGCTTCCGGCCGAGGAGCGCATCGCGGTCGACCTGTGCACGGGATCGGGTGCCCTCGCGATCTCCGTCGCGCTGGAGGCGGGCGAGACGCGCATGACCGCCGTCGAGCTCTCCGCAACGGCCGCGGAGTGGGCTCAGGGCAATGTCGAGCGTCACGCGCCCGCTCTCGCTCTGTGCGGCAGCGACGTGCGCGTCGTGACCACCGACGCTGCGACGTGCGCGGAGGCCGGCCATCCCCTACACGATCTCGTCGGGCGCGTGGCCGTGGTGACGGCGAACCCGCCCTACATCCCCGACGGGGCGGTGCCCCGGGACCCCGAGGTGCGCGAGCACGACCCGCCGATCGCGCTCTACGGCGGCCCCGACGGGCTCGACGTGATCCGTCGGATCCTGCCGGCGGCCGCGGCCCTCCTGCGGCCCGGCGGGCTTCTCGTCATGGAGCACGCGGACGCGCAGGGCGACGCCGCCGGCGACGAGGGTGTGCCCGGGCTGCTCCGGTCGCTGGCCGATTGGCGAGACGTCAGCGACCACTTCGACCTCAACAGGCGGCCCCGCTACACCGTCGCGCGACGGGCGCACTAGGGCGGGAGGCTCCACATGCCCTTCACCATCGACGTCGGCACGGCACCGTGCCCGGAGCGCGATCGCGGCGTCACGGCCGCATCCGCGGCGGTGCGCCGCGGCGAGCTCGTCGTGTTCCCCACGGAGTCGACGTACGGCCTCGGCGCGGATCCCTTCTCCGCGCGCGGGATCGAGCGGCTGAGGTCGGCCAAGGGGCGCGGGTCCGCTGCGCCCCTGTCCGTGCTAGTCGGCGCCGTGCGCACTGTCGAGGGGCTGGCGACGGGTATCGGCGCCGAGGGTCGCGCGCTCATCGAGGCGTTCTGGCCCGGGCCGCTGACGCTGCTGCTGCGCGAGCAGCCGACCCTCGCCTGGGACATCGCCGGCGACAGCGGGACGATCTCGGTGCGGATGCCCCTGCACCCGGTCGCCCTCGACCTCCTCGCGGCGACGGGGCCGCTGGCGGTCACCGGGGCCCACCGGGCCGGAGGGGTGCCGCCGCGCGACTGCCGGGGGGCCGAGGACCAGCTCGGGGACGACGTCACCGTGTACCTCGATGCCGGCCCCGTCCCCGAGAGCCTCCCGAGCACCGTGGTCGACCTCACCGGCGAGGTCCCCCGGGTGCTGCGGGAG
>JBJTJS010000407.1:0-2255 GCA_046096085.1 bacterium | reverse complement strand
TCTCCAACGTCCCCTTCACGGCCGCCTCCAACAGCCCCTGGCTCTTCGTCAACCCGAACACCGGCGGCGTCCCCGGCTCGGTCGAAGTCTCCGTCTCCGCCGCCTCGCTCAACACCGGCGTCTACTCCGGCCGCGCCTCTAACCCGAAGTGCCCGACCTACACCACGAAGATGCGCTGCCGTCTGGTGAGCGCATCGACGACGGCCACCACGCTCGAGCAGGCTTTCTGGTGTCCCAGCCTGGCGGTATGCGCCCTGCAGGCACGCAACTTCTACGTCCAGGTACGCCCCTGGGGTGGGGTGCAGAGGCCGGAGTCGGTCGGTACGAACGGCACCGTCTGGGTGGACTGGAATCGCAATACCTTCGTCACGGCGAGGCCGGCGTCATGAGGCGGTCTTTCGCCGCGGCGGCCGTCGCGGTGGCCCTTGCTGCGCTCATGGGTGCGCCAGTGTCGGCATCCGCCAGCCCGGTGACGCGCGCCGCGGACGGTGACTGCCTCACGGTGGATGACATTACGAGCGTGACATCCGAGGCCGAGGCCGTCTCATGCGCGGAGTCGCACAATGCCGAGGTCTTCTACGTGGGCACTGCTCCTAATGGCACCGGCCTGCCCTCGCAGGCGCTCGTCACGTTCCAGCAGATGAACTCCATGTGCGCCGCGTCTGCGGCGACCACGGCGCTCGCGGAGTACCTCGACCACCTGGGCATCCCCGGTGCGACCATCCCCAATCGCGCCTATCTCTCTGTGCTCCTGCCCACGGATGCCGAGTGGGAGTCAGGCGTGCGGAGCGTGGCCTGCATCGTCGCCGTCACCTCGGACGACACCGAGGGCGTCCCTGTGGCGCAGTCATGGACCGGCACCGCTGCGCAGAAGACCGCAAACGAGGGCGCCGGGTGGCTGCTCGCGTGCTTGGCGTCGGCGCCTTCGACCGGCACGACGCTGCCCACGCGGGCGTGCACGCCGTCGAGTTGGGTGCTGGTCGATGCCGGCACCGCCGTGACGGGCGCTGCGGGAACTCCCTATCCGGGTGCGACCCTCCAGGCCGCGGCTGACGACGTATGCCGTCCGATCGCCGAGTCGTGGACCGCGAAGGACAAGAGGGCTGACCTGCAGTTCGCTGCCGTACTGCCGCCGGAAGAGGCCTGGACCGCGGGCGTGCATGTCACCTCGTGCTGGATCCCCTTCTCTGCGTGGGACGGCACGGTCACGCATGCCTCGCCAATCCCGGCGGATGCCGTGGTCACGGTTTCAGGCTCAACCTCTGCGTTCGCTGGCGCGTCGGCGACATACGCCCTCCGCGCGGCCACCGCCGATGACACGGGTCTTGCGCTGGCGACCATGGTTGTGTCACTGAACGGCAGTGCCGAGTTCGCCGGTGGCGGTATCGATCGCGTTCTGACCGCGGACGGATTGGGAGAGGCGGCCGTCACCGTGGTGGCCGGCGAGTCGGGCAGATTCACTCTCACCGCGGCGCTCGTTGACATGCCAGCGGCGACCGGGAGCCTCGAGGTGACGATCTCCGCGGTGCCCAAGCCTGCAGTATCGATCACGATCACGGGCAAGAGAGGCAAGGTCGGCAAGACGCAGGGCGTCATCATCAACGGGACGACGACCGGCCTGAAATCTGGCGCGTCCGTCACTCCCTACTTCAAGGTCAGGGGCGCGAAGACATTCACCAAGGCCGCGGCCGTGAAGGTGACCTCAGCGGGCGCCTTCCGATGGACTAAAGCCACCGGCAAGGCCATCACGGTGTACGTGCGCGCGGGCAAGAAGCAGTCGAACGAAGTCGTCGTCAAGCCGTAGTTGACGCCATCCGCGGGGTCGGGCTCCGAGGGAGGCTGGAAGGCGCCGCTGGGAGCGATGGGGAAGCGGGGGTTGATCCTCTGCTGGGCAGGCGTCGGGGTCCTCGAGATTTCCCTGCTTTCGTGGGTGTTTGGGGTTGACAGGGGGTGATGGGGGGCCTAGAATCGAACACATGTTCGAGTCGTTGGGGGTGGTTCCCCCGAGGGGCCACGCCCAACCCGAACCTCCGAGTGTGTGAGCTGTGAGTGTTGAGGCTGGGCAGGCATGGGTTGCGGGCCCCCTGATGGTGGGGGGTGACGGTTGAGCTGAGTGAGGGACCTGCCTCCGTGAGTCCGTGGTTTCGCGGGCTGCGTTGTGGAACGTGTTCGCTCGTGCGGGATTCACCCCGCGCGGGTGTGCGTGTCGACGCCGGAGGAGGTGATGCGGTGATGGGCCACCAGCCCCCCGATTC
>JBJTJS010000406.1:0-3309 GCA_046096085.1 bacterium | reverse complement strand
CTCGCCGATTCCGTCGCAGCCTTCCAGTGAGCCCATCCCCACCACGGCCGCACCGCAACCAGCTCCCGAGCCGGCTCCCGCACCGGCCCCCGAGCCGGAGCCCCAGCCGGGGCCGGCATCGGGCGAGACCGTCGACATCGGCGCGGGCGTCACCGTCGCGGTCCCCGGCGGCTGGGAGGCCGGCCAACTCGATGGCGGTGGCGTCGTCTTCGCGGGCAAGGGCGGGCTGGCCGGCCTCTACCTCATCTCTGTCGACCCGGGAGTCACGGGAACGGACGTCGCCAGTTACTGGATCTTCGAGGTGGTCTCCGAGCAGATCGCCGGCCTCGAGGTCGGGCAGATCGAATCGTTGCCCACTGAGGGATCGCCGTCGGTCATCTCGGCCGCAAGCGTGAACTACACGGGCACCGTGGTGACCCAGCAGGGCTCGATCCCCGTGAGGGGCGGGGTCTTCACCGCTGTTCGCGGTGACGGACTCTCACTGCTCATGGATGCCCTCGCATTCCCCAACGCTGACCAGAGCACCGAGGCTGCCATCCGACTCATCGCGGAGACTGCGTTCGGAAGTTTCTAGGGAGCCTCGCCGTTCGACGCTAGGATGACGTCAGCATCGGCCGAGGAGGGACCATGGCGTACGAGGGCACCTGGGATTCGGTCAGCACCCATCCGCTGCCGGACTGGTACGACGACGCCAAGCTCGGCGTATTCCTGCACTGGGGGATCTACTCCGTTCCGGGATGGGCCCCGCAGGTGCCGGACATCCAGCAACTCCTCCACGACGCGGGTCCCGAGGGCATGCTCCGCGACAATCCGTACGCCGAGTGGTACCGCAACACCATGCAGATCGAGGGCAGCCCTACGCAGGTGCACCACGAGGAGACCTACGGCAAGGACTATCCGTACGACGACTTCATCCCGGCCTTCAACACCGGTGCCAACTCGGCAGACCTCGACGCGATTGCCGACCTGTGCAAGAGCGCCGGGGCCCGCTACGTCGTCCTCACCACGAAGCATCACGAGGGGTTCCGGCTCTGGCCGGCGAGCCTGCCCAACCCGAACAAGGGCATGTACAACGCCGAGCGCGACATCGTCGGCGACATGACCGAGTCCGTGCGTTCGCACGGCATGCGCATGGGGCTCTACTACTCGGGGGGCTACGACTGGCCCTTCAACGGCGCGGTCCTGCGGAACCCTGCGGACGCCATGCTCGCGGTGCCCGCGACCCAGGAGTACCTCGACTACGCGACCGCGCAGGTCCGGGAGCTCATCGACCGCTACGCGCCCTCGGTCCTGTGGAACGACGTCGCGTGGCCCCCGGGCGGCAACCTGGCCGACCTCTTCGCGTACTACTACAACCACGTGCCGGACGGCGTGATCAACGACCGCTGGATCGAGCCCACCGGTTCGCGCAACGTCGTGTCGGACACGCTGGCGCGCGCGGCCGGCAGCGTCGTGCAGATGCTGTGGAAGCACATCCCGGAGGAGGACAAGCACCTCACGTTCCCCGGCGCCCACTGGTATGACTTCAACACCCCGGAGTACGCCTCGTTCTCGGACATCCAGGAGAAGAAGTGGGAATCGACTCGCGGCGTCGGCCATTCATTCGGGGCCAATCGCAACGAGCGCCCAGAGGACATCGTCACAGGCACGGAGCTCGTCCGCATGCTCGTGGACGTGGTCTCCAAGAACGGCAACCTGCTCATCGGCGTCGGTCCGGACGAGAACGGCCGCATCATCGAGCAGCAGCAGGCTCCGCTGCGCGGACTGGGGGCCTGGATGGCCGGCAATGGGGGCGCCGTCTATGGCTCGCGGCCCTGGACCGTCGCGGAGACGACGACCACCGAGGGCACGGAGGTCCGGCTCTGGCAGAACGACGGCCAGGTGTACGCCGCCCTGCTCGACCTGCCCGGAGCGCGCACGTTCGGACTCCGGGGCATCGACGGGCGTTCGGTCGACGCCGCGCATATCGTGGGCAGCCGCGCGAAGGTCGGCATCGGCGAGCGCGACGGGATGGTGGAGATCACCATGCCGGAGCGGGTCCCCGTGGAGGCGGCGTACCTGCTCCGCCTCGGACCGGACGTCCGCCAGATCGCCTGACGGTCGACTACTGGAGCTCGGGAGCCGTCTGGAGCTCCGTCATCGCCGCGGCGCCCAAGGTGACCAGCGCCGCGTCGCAGTTCTCCCGCACGTGGTCCATCGATCCCGTGCCGGGGATCGGCAGCATCACCGGCGAGCGCTGGAGGAGCCAGGCGAGTGCCACCTGGCTCGGCGTGCAGTCGTGGCTTGCGGCGATGTGGGCGAGCGGACCGTCGGTTGCGACGAGTGCGCGGTTGCCCAGGGGGAACCACGGGATGAAGCCGATGCCCTGCTCGGTGCAGTGATCCAGGAGCGCCTCGCTCTGCCGGAGTCCCGCGTGGAAGAGGTTCTGCACGCTGACGATCTCCATGACCCTGCGTGCGCGCTCCAACTCGTCGATGGAGACCTCGGACAGCCCGACGTGGCGGATGAGGCCCTCGCTCTGCATCTCCTTGATCACCCCGAACTGCTCGTCCTCGGGCACCTTCGGGTCGATGCGGTGGAGCTGCCACAGGTCGATGCGGTCCACGCCCAGCCGTCGCAGTGACATCTGCACGCACTGGCGCAGGTACTCGGGGCGGCCGACGGCCGCCCACTGGTCGGGACCCTGGCGAGTGAGGCCGCCCTTGGTCGCGATGATGACACCGCCGTAGGGGTCGCCGCCCTTGCCCGTGTGGAGCGCCTCGCGCAGGAGGTCCTCGCTCACGGATGGTCCGTAGGAGTCGGCGGTGTCGATGAAGTCGACGCCGAGGTCCACGGCCTCGCGGATCACGCGGATCGCCGTGTCGTGGTCCGGCGGGTCTCCCCAGATGCCGGCGCCGGTGATGCGCATGGCGCCGAAGCCGAGGCGGTAGACGGTGATCGGATCGTTGCCGCCGAAGGTGAACTGTCCGGACGAGCGGACGGGCTGGGTCATGGCACCATCCCACCACGCCCATGAGCCCGTAGGGTGACGTGGTGCCTGCATCGCCCGTCACCGGCAAGGGAATCCGCCGTGGCGGGAAGCAGTACGAGGCGATCCACGAGGCCCTGGCGAGGTCGGCACTGCGGGCCCTCGCGGCCGATGGCTACGACGGCGTGACGCATGCGGCTGTCGCTGCGGGGGCGGGCGTCTCCGAGCGCACCGCATTCCGCCACTTCCCCACGAAGGTGGAGCTCGCCGTGGCCGGCATCCAGCAACTGCCTACCTACGAGGGCTGGCTCGATGGACCGGGGACGTTCGCCGATCGACTG
>JBJTJS010000405.1:0-5544 GCA_046096085.1 bacterium | reverse complement strand
CGACGGGGCCGGCGAGGGCGGCGAGGGCCCGCCCGGGCATTCCGCCCCGGGCGCGGGTCGTGGGACGGGCGGGGGTCTTCGTGATCGGCATGGTCGTCCTCTCGGATCGGGATCCGCCGGCGGCGGCTGTCCCGGGGACGCTAGGCAGCCCCGCGGGAGCGCCGTACCGCCTCGACCGATCCTGGGGACAACCCGGGGGCCGGTGCCCTGTGGACGACTCGGCGCCGATCCGACTGGTACCCTGGCGGGGATGTCATCGCCGCGCCTGCTTCTTGGTCGCCGCGACGAGGCCTAGGGGTCGCCCGAGGGCGGCCCCCCTGCCGGCCCCCTCGTCGCGGTGCGTCCTCCTGCGCCGGTCCCCCATCCCGATCTGAACCAGGAGACCGTGACCATGCCCGTCGACATCACCCCCGAGCGCAATCCCCAGCAGCCCTCCCCCATGGCGTGGCGCCGCTACCGCCCCTTCATGCCCGTCGAGGTATCCCTGCAGGGGGACGCCGCAGCCTGGACCGGCACCGTCTCCTTCGGCCTCCTCACCAGCGGTCCCGCGGAGGCCCGCGTCGTGCGGCCGGTGCCCGTCGGCATCGACCTCACCCGGACCCAGTGCGACATGGCCGGGTGCGTGACCACGAGCATCGTGACCGCCTCGGGAATGGCCAGCCCGAGCATGGCCCGCGTGTCTCGTCGGCTCACGAGTGCCGCGCTCGACCCCTCGGCGATCGCCGTCACCGTCCGCCGCACCTCCGGGGGCGCCCCGGTGGGTGAGTACCTCGCCGTCCTCCCGCTGTCGGTGAAGGCGCGCAAGGCCGGGGAGCCGACCCGCGTCACCGACCTCATCCAGGGGCCCGAGGGCGAGCGGTTCACCGTCACCGAGCGCATGCCGATGAGGGCGTGGGTCACCATGGCGGGGGAGACGGTCGAGGCAGTCGCCGTCGCCTCGCGGGCCCGGACCGTGGTCGGAGACATCGGCTGAGGGGTCCCCCTCCCGGGGGTCGCCTTGCGGCGTGGCTAGCCTTGCCGCCCATGGCGCGCTCTGTCAACCTGGCCCTCATCCCCGGCGACGGCATCGGCACGGAGGTCGTGGCCGAGGCCCTCAAGGTCCTCGATTCGGTCAAGGGCGACATGGTCGTCACGACCGAGGAGTACGACCTCGGCGCCCGGCGCTACAACCGCACCGGCGAGACCCTCCCCCCCGCGGTCGTCGAGGAGTTGCGCGGGTACGACGCGATCCTCCTCGGCGCCATCGGCGATCCCAGCGTCCCGCCCGGAGTGCTCGAGCGCGGAGTCCTGCTGCCGCTGCGCTTCGAGATGGACCACCACGTGAACTACCGCCCGGTGAAGCTCTACCCGGGCGTCACGTCGCCCCTGGTCGGCAAGGGACCGGAGGAGATCGACTTCGTGGTTTTCCGCGAGGGCACCGAAGGCCCCTACGTCGGCGCCGGTGGCGTGCTGCGGCGCGGCACACCGCAGGAGGTCGCCACCGAGGAGAGCATCAACACGGTCTACGGGGCCGAGCGCATCATCCGTGAGGCATTCAACCGAGCGATGAAGCGTCGCAAGCACGTCACGCTCGTTCACAAGACCAACGTGCTCACGAATGCCGGCAGCCTGTGGAAGCGCACGTTCGACCGCGTGGCCGCGGAGTACCCGGGCGTGGCGACCGACTACCAGCATGTCGACGCCGCCGCGATGTTCTTCATCACCCAGCCCGAGCGCTTCGACGTCGTGGTCACCGACAACCTCTTTGGGGACATCCTCACCGACATCGGCGCTGCGATCGGAGGCGGCATTGGGCTGGCCGCCAGCGGCAACCTCGACCCGAGCCGCAGCAACCCCAGCATGTTCGAGCCGGTGCACGGATCGGCGCCCGACATTGCCGGCCAGGGCAAGGCCGACCCCACGGCCACCGTGCTCAGCCTCGCCATGCTGCTGGACTTCATCGGCGAGGAGGCCAAGGCCCAGCAGGTCGAGGCGGCCGTCGCGATCGACCTGGCCACCCGCGGCTCTGCCGCCCGCTCGACGGGGCAGATCGGCGACGCCCTCGCCGCGGGCGCCGCCGGATAGGCACAGGAGTAGCCTCGACTGCCATGACGACCTCGGCGGATACACCCGCGCTCGCCGACACTCACCTGTGGCCGATCGCCAACGTTCCCAACGCCAGCCCGACGTCGCCGGAGCGCCGGGCCGAGATCCTCGCCGAGCCGGGCTTCGGCAAGTACTACACCGATCACATGGTGCGGGCGACCTGGACCGAGGACGAGGGCTGGCACGACGCCGAACTCGTCGCCTACCAGCCGCTGACCTTCGACCCCGCCACCAACTTCCTGCACTACGGTCAGGCGATCTTCGAAGGAATGAAGGCCTACCGCCATGCTGACGGCGGCGTCTGGCTCTTCCGGCCCCTGAAGAACGCCACGCGCTTCAACAACTCCGCGCGACGCCTGGCCATGGCGGAGGTCCCCGAGGAACTGTTCATCGGGTCGATCGCGGCCCTCGTCAGCGCCGACCGCGACTGGGTGCCGAGCGGGGGAGAGACCTCCCTCTACCTGCGCCCGTTCATGCTCGGGACCGAGATCGGCCTCGGCGTGCGGCCGTCCAACACCTACCAGGTCCTCCACATCGCGTCTCCGGCCGGCGCCTACTTCGCGAAGGGCATCCACCCGGTGACGGTCTGGCTGTCCGACGACTACGTCCGCGCGGCCCCCGGGGGCACGGGCGAGACCAAGTGCGCGGGCCACTACGCCGCGAGCCTGGTGGCGCAGGCCGAGGCGGCCCAGCACGGCTGCGACCAGGTCGTCTGGCTCGACGCCGCCGAGCACCGGTGGGTCGAGGAGATGGGCGGCATGAACCTGTACTTCGTCTACGGCTCCGGGGACCAGGCGCGCATCATGACGCCCAACCTCACCGGAGCCCTCTTGCCCGGTGTGACACGCGACTCCCTCCTCACCGTGGCGCAGGACCTCGGCATCAGGGCCGAGGAGGGCCGGATCAGCGTCGAGGAGTGGCAGGCGGGATGTGCGTCGGGTGAGATCACGGAGGTGTTCGCCTGCGGAACTGCGGCCGTCGTCACTCCGGTGGGCTTCGTGAAGTCACGCCTGGGCAACTGGACGGTCGGCGACGGCAATCCCGGCGAGGTCACGATGAGGCTGCGCAAGGCGCTGCTGGACATCCAGACCGGCGCGGTGCCGGACAGGCACGCGTGGATGCACAAGATCATCGACGCCTGAGGCAGCCTCGGATGCGCGAGAGGGCAGGTAGAATCCGCGTATGAGCGGGATCGCACGCGTGGCTGTCAAGAAGGCTATGTCGGATTCGGGCTCCGACCTGGACTTCTGGCTGTCTCGCCCTGTTGACGAACGACTTGCGGCCCTCGTCGAGTTGCGACGCGAGTTCGAGGGGTGGACCGATGAAACTGAACCGGGACTTCCAAGAACTGCTCGAGTGCTTCGCTCGTCATGACGTCCGCTACCTGATCGTGGGCGGATGGGCCTTGGCCGTGCACGGGGTCCCCCGCATGACGAAGGATCTCGCCGTCTGGATATGGCCCGACCCCAGGAATGCGGAGCGGGTAGTCACCGCACTGGGGGACTTTGGATTCGGAGACGTCGGGCTCGTGCCGGAGGACTTCTTGACTGACGACACCGTGGTGCAACTCGGCTATCCACCGAATCGAGTAGATCTGCTGACGACTCCCAGTGGCGTGACATTCGAGACCTGCTGGCCGGACAGGGTTGACGTCAGCATCGAAGACCTGCGGGTTCCCTTCATCGGCCTCGAAGGCCTCAAGGCGAACAAGCGGGCGACGGGACGACCGCAGGACCTCGTGGACATCGAGGCCCTGGATCAAGGCGGGCCTTGAGGGCGTGGCCGCACGAGATCAACGATGCCTAGATCGGCGCTGGAACTGACTCCCACCGCAGGACGGCGACCGCGGTGGCGGGGTCGTCGGTCTCCCCGAGCGCACCGAGGCTGTCGCCATCCAGCGCCGAGCGGTCAGCCGAGACGAGGAGTTCCCCGTCCAGCACGGTGATGTGCAGGCCTGATCGCGCGGATTTCAGGCCGATGGCCACCAGGTCATCTTGCAGGCGGGGCGCGACGGGGCCCTCCGCCTCGTCGCTGACGACGGAGACCGCGGTGGCCACGCCCGCGGCAGTGACGTCCTCGACAACTCCTTCGAGGCAGGCGCGCAGTTGTGACGAGCGGATCTTGGACGTCTCCAGCAGTGAGCGAAGGCGGGCCTCGAGGCGGGTGGCCGAGTCCCGGACATCGGGATCGGCCGGGGAAGCGGTGCCGTCTGCCACGGCGGACAGCAGCGCGCGGGTGCTCGCGTCGACGGAACGCCATCTCTGGTCGGCGGCCTGCATGGCCAGCAGTCGGGCATCCGTGTCGGCGATCTCGGCCCACATGCCGGCGATCGTGGCGCTCGACCGGTCGAATGCTCGGGACAGGGCCACGATGATGCTCACCAGGGCGATGACCCACAGGGCAGTCTCGGCGGCGGGCACGACCGCCTCGGCTCGGCACTCCGCGGGCAGTGCCCAGGGGATCGCGAGCGTGGGTGCCACGACGAGGGCAACCATGAGGAACGACGCCGCAGGGCGCCGCAGGGCAAGCGGGGAGAGGATCATGGCCCCCGCCGTGGTGAACAGGACCTGGTGCAGGCCCCCCGAGGATGCACAGCCCCGAAGGCTGGACCACGCCACCACCTGGCAGGCGGCCATGAGTGCCAGGGACAGCCACGCGATCCCGGTGAGCCCAGGACTGGTCCAGCGCGCGGCGATGACGACGACGGCGAGCGCGAAGAGCGCATACGTCACCACGATGAGGATCGGCTGGTCGATGACCGCGGCGGTGGGGAGCAGGAACACCACCCCCAGGAGAAGGGCCGAGGCCATGGCCGCGCGCACGCTGAGTGGCCCGAGGAGGACGTCCAGGGCTGCGGTCCTGAGGGCCGGGGCGGCCGCGCGCGGGGAGGATCGCGGGAGGACAATCGTCACCGTTGTCCCCGCACCCGGCCGGGAGTCGATCGCCACCGACCCGCCGAGTGACTCCACCGACTCGGCGATCGCGCGCCGCATGCCGAAGCGCAGGCGAGTGGTCTCATCCATGCCGACGCCGTCATCGGACACGGTGAACACCACGCGGCCCTCCGGTGCACGCACCTGCAGCAGCGTTCGCGTGGCCTGCGAATGGCGCACGACGTTGCGCATCACCTCCCCCAGCGCCGCATAGGCCACCTGGGCGGCGTCATCGTCGCCGAAGGTGATGCCCGAGTCGATAACCGACACCGTGGGCCCTGGGACGGGGTGCCGTTGCAGGAGTCGCGCGAGGAGTTTCTGAACGTTGCGCGAGGGCGCACCCTCCGCGGAGTCGAGGGCGCGCAGGTCCTCCGCGCACTGCGCCTGCGCGGCCCCCGAGGCAATGCGCGCCCGCGAGATCGTGGCGAGGGTGTTGAGCACCGTCTCGTGAATGCGCCGGTCGACGGCGGAGCGGGCGGCCTCCGCTCGTTCCGCGGCGAGACTTCGGGCCTCGAGGGTCCTGGCC
>JBJTJS010000404.1:0-4890 GCA_046096085.1 bacterium | reverse complement strand
CTACCGCGACCCGGGCCGCGGCTCGCGCGACCCCGGCCGCAGGCCCCCGGGGCACTCGACCGCGTGACCGGCTCGCCCGCCGACCACGAGACCCCGCCCCCCGCGGATTCCCGGAGCAGGCTGTGGGCGGCGGCCGTCGCCTTCCTCGTCCTCGCCGTTCTCGTGGCCATCGCCGCGGTCCTGCCGGTTCCCTACATCGTCCTGTCGCCGGGCCCGACGTTCAACACCATCGGCGAGGTCGATGGTGTTCCGCTCGTGGAGATCCGGGACACGCCGACCTTCCCGGTCACCGGGAACCTCGACATGACGACGATCCGGGAGTTCGGGGAGCCTCGGTCGACCCTGTCGGTGTTCCAGGCGCTCGCGGCGTGGGTGGACCCTGCCCAGGCGGTGCTTCCGCGCGAACTCCTCTACCAGGACGACGAGTCCGGCGAGGACGTCGAGCGCCGCAACGCGGTCCTGTTCTCAACCTCGCAGTCCAATGCGATCGCCGCCGCGATGACGGCGCTCGGCAAGACCGTGATCGCCGACCTCGTCGTGGTCGCCGTCTACGAGGACGCCCCGGCGTACGGCAAGGTCAACCCGGGGGAGCGCATCCTCGAGGTCAACGGCACTCCCGTGACGACCCCGGAGGAGGTCGTCGAAGGAGTCCGCACGGGCGATATCGGATCGACGGTGACCCTCACCGTGGAGCGGGAGGGCACGCCGCTCGACGTCGAGCTCGTGACGGAGGCCAACCCCGACGACCCGTCCGTCCCCTACATCGGCATCACCGCGGGCTACAACTTCCGCGCGGAATTCCCCATCGAGTTCACCCTCGAGGACGTGGGCGGGCCGAGCGCCGGGATGATGTTCGCCCTGGCCATCGTCGACAAGCTCACGCCCCAGGACCTCACCGGAGGCGGGCACGTCGCCGGCACGGGCACGGTCGACCCCTCGGGGCAGGTCGGCCCCATCGGCGGCATCCGTCAGAAGCTCGCCGCGGCCGCGGGGGCCGGCGCCACGCTCTTCCTCATGCCGGTGGCGCACTGCGAGGAGTCCCAGGGCCACGTGCCCGAGGGGCTCGCGGTCGCCCCCGTGGCGACGCTCACGGAGGCCATCGACGCCATCGACGCCTGGCGCGAGGGACGCGCCCTGCCCACGTGCCCGGCCGCGTGACCGGGCCCCGAGTGTCGTAAGTTGCTGGAATGACCGCGGCGACACCCGTCGGACAGGCCCCGCGCAGGGGGCGCGTCCTCCTGCCCACGATCATCGTCCTGGGCGCCATCGTCCTCGGGTTCGTCCTCTTCACCGGGTTCTACACCGACTGGCTGTGGTACGAGTCGGTCGACACCACGAGCGTCTTCACCACGACCCTCATCACCCGGGCCGTCCTCTTCGGGTCCTTCGGCCTCACGATGGTGGTGGTCATCGCCGGAACGCTGTGGATCGCCTACCGATTCCGACCCGACATCCCCCCGCTGACCCAGGAGCAGGCCAGCCTCGAGCGCTACCGCGCGGCCATCGACCCGTTCCGCGTCGCCGCGGCGGTCGTCATCTCCCTGCTCATCGGGCTGCTCGCCGGCATCTCGGCGTCGGCCGAGTGGGGCACCTTCCTGCGCTGGCGCTACGCCACGGACTTCGGGGTCACCGATCCCCAGTTCGGCCTCGACGTCGGCTACTACACGTTCACCTACCCCTTCCAGCGGTTCGTGCTGGGCTTCGCCTTCACGGCCGTGATCATCGCGCTGCTCCTCGCGCTCGCCGTGCACTACCTGTACGGCGGACTGCGACTCCAGCCGCGCGGGGATCGGGCCAGTGTCGCTGCGCAGGTGCACCTCTCGGGGCTCATCGCGATCTTCCTGGCGCTCAAGGCCGTGGCGTACTGGCTCGATCGGTACGGTCTGGCGATCAAGAGCGAGGCGCTCGTCCAGGGCTTCACCGGGCTCAAGTACACCGACGCCAACGCCGTGCTGCCGGCGCTCAATGTGCTCACCTTCGTCGCGCTCCTGGTGGCCGGGCTCTTCCTCGTGAACATGTTCGTGCGCCACTGGGCCATCCCCGCGATCGGATTCGGCCTGCTGATCCTCACGTCCATCCTGGTCGGCGGGGTCTACCCCGCGATCGTCCAGCAGTTCCAGGTCCGCCCGAGCGAGCTGGTCCGCGAGCAGCCGTACATCGAACGCAACATCACCGCGACGCGCGACGCCTACGACATCGCCGACGCCGCGGTCGAGGACTACCCGGGGTCGGTGAGCCCGCCCACGGAGCAGGTGATCGCCCAGAACGAGGGCACGCTGGACAACATCCGCCTCCTCGATCCCGCGCTCGTGTCCGCGACCTACAACCAGCTCCAGCAGATCCGCACGTACTACTCGTTCAACGACACCCTCGACATCGACCGCTACACGATCGACGACCAGTTGCGCGGCGCCGTCGTCTCCGTGCGGGAGATCGACCTCAACGGCGTCCCCGACGGACAGCGCAACTGGGCGAACGATCACGCCGTCTACACGCACGGCTACGGATTCGTGGCGGCGTACGACAACACCGCGGAGAACAGCGGCCAGCCCGACTTCTTCGAGTTGGACATCCCGCCCGAGGGCCTGCTGGACATGACGCAGCCCCGCGTGTACTTCGGCGAGCTGTCGCCGACGTTCTCCGTGGTCGGCGGCCCGGAGGGCTCGTCCCCGGTGGAGCTGGACTACCCCGACGACGCCAGCCCCACGGGGCAGGTCAACAACACCTACGAGGGCTCCGGCGGGGTCCCGGTCGGCTCCTTCATGCGCCGGCTCCTCTTCGCCACGAAGTTCCAGGACACCAACATCCTGCTCACCGACCTCATCAACGAGGAGTCGCGGATCCTGTGGGACCGCGACCCCCTCACCCGCGTGCAGAAGATCGCCCCCTGGCTCACCCTCGACCAGGACCCCTACCCCGCGGTGGTGAACGGCCGCATCGTGTGGCTCGTCGACGGCTACACGACGTCCAACGACTACCCCTACTCCTCGCGCATCTCCCTCGGCGAGGCGACGAGCGACTCGATCACGGTGCGGACCGGATCGAGCGCCCTGGCGCCGCGCGACGAACTCAACTACGTGCGCAACTCGGTCAAGGCGGTCGTGGACGCCTATGAGGGGACCGTGACGCTGTACGCCTGGGACGAGAACGACCCCGTGCTCGAGACCTGGTCCAAGGCCTACCCGGGCGTGGTGAAGCCCCGCAGCGAGATGCCCGTCGACATCCTCCAGCACGTGCGCTACCCGCAGGACTACTTCAAGGTGCAGCGCATCGTGATGTCGAGGTACCACGTCACCGACCCCGCGACCTTCTACAACGGCACCGACTTCTGGATCGTGCCCTTCGACCCGACCCAGCCGGTGCAGCAGTTCCAGCCGCCCTACTACCTGAGCCTGCAGATGCCCAGCGACACCACGCCGGCGTTCTCCCTCACCACGACGTTCGCCCCGCAGCGAAGGCCCACGCTGGCGGCCTTCATGGCGGTGAACTCCGTCCCGGGGGAGGACTACGGCAAGATCCGGGTCCTGCAACTGCCGAGCAACACGACGATTCCCGGGCCGACCCAGGTGCAGAACAACTTCGAGGCGGACCCGAACATCGCATCCCAGTTGTCGCTGCTGCGCCGCGGCGGATCCGAGGTCGACCTCGGCAACCTCCTGTCGCTGCCCTTCAACGGCGGACTGCTCTACGTCGAGCCGGTGTACCTGCGCGCCTCGCAGGACGGCTATCCGCTGCTTCGGAAGGTCCTCGCGGCCTACGGATCCTCGGTGGCGCTGGAGGACACCCTGGATGCCGCGCTCGCGAAGGTGTTCAGCTCCGATCCCTTGCCCACTCCCGAGCCGCTGCCGGCCGTCGATCGCGACGGGTCGGCCGCGCACGAAGGACACGGTCACGTCCTCGGCCTCGATGGCGACCGCGGGATCCCAGAAGCGCACGACCATGATCGGCTCGACGATCTCCAGCGACACGTCGAGGTGCTCCAGGCGCTTGGCCTCGTGGGTCGCGCCCCAGATGTTGGCGTCGGTCGAGTACGCCTTCTCAGCGGCGTCGCGGTACGGCAGCCCGCGCTCGGTCAGCCACTCCGACATCTCGTGGCGGCCGCCGAGCTGGTCGACGAAGTCGGCGTCCAGCCACGGCTTGTAGATGCGCAGCCGCGGGTTCGCGAGCAGGCCGTAGCGGTAGAAGCGCTCGATGTCGTTGCCCTTGTACGTCGACCCGTCACCCCAGATGGACACATCATCGTCGAGCATGGCCCGCACAAGGAGGGTGCCGGTGACCGCGCGCCCCAGCGGCGTGGTGTTGAAGTAGGTCCGTCCCCCGGAGCGCACGTGGAATGCCCCGCAGGCCAGCGCCGCCAGGCCCTCCTCGACGAGCGGGGCGCGGCAGTCGACGAGGCGGGCCAGCTCCGCTCCGTACTGCAGGGCGCGCCCGGGCACGGAGTCGATGTCCGGCTCGTCGTACTGGCCGAGGTTCGCGGTGTAGGTGCACGGCACCGCGCCGCCCTCGCGCATCCAGGCCACAGCCACCGAGGTGTCCAGGCCGCCCGAGAACGCGATGCCCACCCGCTCGCCGACGGGCAGGGATGCGATGACCTTGGACACGGCGGCGAGCCTATCGGCTCACGCACCCCGATCCCGCCGGCGCGTTAGGGTGTGGCCCCGTGGAGGCGGAGCGGATCCCCTCCCCGGGAGGAGTCCCCATGACCGACGCGAAGGCACCCCAGAAGAAGGCCGGGTTCCCGCTGCGCGCGGTGATCGCCGGCATCATCGCCGTCATCGCGCTCATCGTCATCATCCAGAACAGCCAGTCGGTGACGATCCAGCTCTTCGTGTGGAGCCTGACGCTCCCGCTGTGGCTGGTGCTCGCCGTGTTCTTCGTCCTCGGCATGCT
>JBJTJS010000403.1:0-9953 GCA_046096085.1 bacterium | reverse complement strand
GGGCACGAGGAGCACCGCGTTGCGGTCCGAGGGGGCTCCTCTGCGGGGGTGGGAGTCGGGGTCCACGGGCCGCGGCACCCCCCAGGAGTTCGCGGAGAGCTCCCGCGACAGCGCCGCGAGGGCCAGGCTGTCGGGAAGGGCCGGATCCCAGCCGGGCGGGGCGGCGTGATCGAGCATGGTGGTGGCGAGCGCGAAGCCCCCCGCGGTGCGCAGGACCTCGACGATGCGCGCCTGCTGCGGCCAGTCGATGAGGGACGGGGCGGTGATCTCCCAGAAGCCGCCGGCGGGGCCGGGGTGCGCACGGATGCGCGTGGCGTGGGTGTGGCCGTCGAGCCAGGCGATGACGCACGGATGCCGGTGGAGCTCGGCCAGGACCCCGTCCCGGAGCACTCGGGGCACGGCGCCGGGCGGGCACTCGGCGTTGACGAGATCGGCCGCGGTGTGGTGGCTGGCGATGATGGCCGGTCGTCCCCCGGTGTCGGCCTCGTCGAGTTGCGCGCGCAGCCAGTGCAGTTGCTCAGCGTCGAGCGAGCCCTGCCATCCGCCGTGCTCGTTGACCGTGTCGAGCACGACGAGGTCGATCTCGCCGAGTCGCTGCCGGTAGTACGCCGTCCCGCTGTCGCGATTCGCCTCGGTGAGGCCGTGCCCGCCGCGCCCGAGATGCCACGCGATGTGCTCCGCCCGGGTGAGATGGCGTCGCCGGGGGTCCGGCGAGACCTCGGCCGACCCCGCGCCGGCGATCACGGCGAGCGTGCGCTCGTCGAGCACGCCGTCGAGGAGGTCGCGGGCCGCTGCCGGATCGACCTCCTCCGGCGCCGTGACGGGCTTGAGGGAACCAACGGCGTGGGCGGTCGTCGCGTCGGACACCGGGAGCGTCCCCTGCACGAGTCCGTCGTGGTTGCCGTAGACGGTGAGCCAGGGCACGGGCAGCCCCCCCGCCCGGAAGGCCCGGCGCGCGGCCTCGTGGAACCCCGGCACGACCGGGTATCCCGCCCCCGACGGCTGCTCGGGATGCCAGTACGCCGGGTCCGGCCATCGAGGCGATCCCACTCCCTCGTAGCGCGCGGGGTCCCCGGAGTCGGGCGTGACGCTCCGGCCGTCGAGCACGTCGGCGAGCCACTCCAGCTCGTTGGCCTGGGCGCTGTCGGTGGTATCGCCGGTGAGGAGGGCCACGTCGAGGGGGCGACCGCTGAACGGCGCCCTCGCCACCGTGCCCACCGCGCGCGCCATGGCGTCCAGCACCTGGGTGGTGAGCACCTCCTGCGGGCGGTACGTGCGTCCCTCGTCCATCGCGGCGAGGTCGATGAACCGGTCGAGGAACTCCACGCGGGCCGGTGACTGCGCGTCCATGACGTGGGTGTCGGACAGGTGCACGAGGGCGAGGATCGGGTCGGCGTCCGTGGGATCCGGCGCGGGCGCCCCGTCGAGCGAGCGCGTCCGCCATCCCTCCCCCGGGGCGGCCCGCAGGGTTCGATAGCCCCCCGGTGCGGCAGCGCCGGAGCGCAGGGTGCGGTCGCGGGTGGTCACCCGCGCATCACACCACGGCCGGCTGCTCGTTGCCGACGTCGGCGATGCCCTTGCGCATGTTCACCCGCGACAGGAGGAGGCCCCCGACGATGAAGAAGACCACGAGGGCGAGCAGCGCCACGCGGTACGAACCGAGGAACTGCAGGGTGAGCCCGAAGAGGAGAGGGCCGAGGAGCGAGCTCGCGCCGTTGGAGATCTCGTAGAACGAGTAGTACTCCGCCTCGCTGTCGCGGGGCACAAGCTGGGCGAAGAGCGAGCGGGAGAGGGCCTGGCTGCCGCCGAGGACGAAGCCGATGAAGGCGGCGAGGACGAGGAACGGCGTGGCATTGCCCGCGGGGATCAGGAACGCGATGAAGACGACGACGGCCCACAGGACCAGGGTGCCGAGGACGACCTTCTTGGCACCGAGGCGCCCGGCGACGCGCCCGAGCAGGAGGGCGCCCACGATTCCCACGACCTGGACGATGATCACCGCGATGATGATGGTCGTCGTCTCGAGTCCGAGTTCCTGGTCGGCGTAGGTAGCCGACAGGGCGATCACCGTCTGGATGCCGTCGTTGAAGAAGAAGAACGCGGCGAGGAAGAGCAGCGCCTGCGGGTAGTTCATGACGTCGCGCAGCGTGTGCGCGAGACGCCCGAAGCCGAGGCCCCCGCGGGAGACGCCCTCGGGCAGCGGCACCGGCGGCCGGTTGCGCAGGCGGGCAAGCGGGATGAGGGTCCACAGGGCCCACCACGCGCCCGCGGAGAACAGCGCGATGCGCACCGCCATGCCCTCGGTGATCCCGAACGACGAGTGGCCGAGGAAGAGCACCAGGTTGGCGATGAGCAGGATGAGGCCGCCCACGTATCCCATGGCCCAGGCCCTGGACGACACGCCGTCGCGCTCGTCGGGGGTGGCGATCTCGGGCAGGAAGGAGTTGTACACGACGATCGCGGCGCCGAAGCAGGCGTTCGCGATGATGAAGAGGAGGCCGCCCAGTTGGTAGTTGTCCCCCTGGAGGAAGAACATCCCCATGACCGCGAAGGCCCCCAGGTAGGCGAATACGCCCATCACGGCCTTCTTGGACTTCGACGAGTCGGCGATCGCGCCGACGATCGGCATGAGGATCACCTGAACCAGCACCGACAGGGTGACGCCGTAGGGGACGTAGGACTCCGCGGTCACCGGGATGACGCCGAACAGCGTGATCTGCTCGCCCGCGTCCTGCGCGGTCCGCGCGATGTCGGTGAGGTAGGGGCCCAGGAAGACGGTGCCGACGGTGGTCGAGAACGCCGACGCCGCCCAGTCGTAGAAGTACCAGCCCCGCTGCTCGCGCCGGCGTACCTCGGGAGGGTCGAATGCCTCGATCGTGGCCATGGGGGGCATCCTTCCGCGTCCGGGGGCGCGCTGACCAGGGTTCGCCGGAACCCGCGCGTAGGCTTTCCCCCCGTGCACCCCGCTCCCCTGCGCTCCCGGCGCGCCTGGACCTCGCTGATCCTCGGCGTGGTCCTCGTGGGCGCGGGCCTGGGCCTCATGATCGATGCCGACTTCGGCGTATCCCCGGCCGACGCCCTCATCACCGGGCTGTCGCGCACGTCCGGGCTCAGCGTGGGCGTCGTGCTGTTCTCGCTCTCGCTGCTCATGGTGATCGCCGCGTGGGCGCTGGGCATCGCCCCGGCGATCGGCACCCTGGTCTGCTTCGTCGGGATCGCGGTCGTCGTCGACCTCACGCGCGTCATCGCCGCGGCCCTCGGCATCGCGGGCTGGTCGCTCGCCGCTCTCATCGCGCCCTGGATCCTCGGCCTCGCGATGTTCTGCGCGGGGGTCATGGGGATCTTCGCGTCCGACCTCGGGACCAGCCCCTACGACCAGCTCGTCCGGGCCGTCGCGCTGCGCACCGGCCGGTCACTCGGCTTCGGCCGGATCATCGTCGACACGATGGCCCTCCTCGGCGCACTCGCGCTCGGCGGTTCCTGGGGCATCGGCACCGTCGTGATCCTGCTGGTGGTGCCGGCCACGCTCAACCTCGTGCTCCCGCGCGTGCACCGCCTCGTGCATCCCGCCCGCGAGGGTGGCCTCGTCGCTACCGCGCGCTGAGGGCCTCGCTTACCTCCATGCCGGCAAGGGAGCGGCCGCGCACCCGGGGGAACTCCACGCGCCCAGTGTGCGCCACCCGCTATGCGGCCGATCCTCGCGTCCTACGCTGACCAGGTGACGCAGGCATCGGACCCGGCATCGGACCCGGGGACGCGACGACGGCTCGCGAAGGCTCTCCGCAGCACCGACGATCCTCTCAGCTTCCGCATGGTGGGCGCGCTCGCCGCGGGCGGGGCGGTGGCCGCCGTGCTCGCCATCCTGGCGGGCTCGCCGATGACGCCTCTGGCCATCCTCGTGGGGGGGTACCTCGGTGCCGTGGCGCTCACGGGACCGCTCGCCCTGACCCTGCGGCTCATGATCCTCTTCGGCGGCCTCGCCGTCGTGACGATTTCCCTCGCGGTCGTCAGCGCCGGAGTGCCGCTCGCCCAGGCGGCCATCCTCGCGGTGCTCGCCTACCTCGGCGCCGTCTGGTCGGCCATCCCCTACATCGGCCCGCTCGGCGGCGGCTTCATGCCGATGATGTACCTCCTGCTCACCTTCGTCTTCACCGCGGACTCTTTGAAGCACGCTGTCTGGCAGGCACCCGTGGCCGGCCTCATCGGAGTGGTGGCGGCCACCCTCGTCGCGCTCGTCATCCACGCCCGCGATCCCTGGGGGACAGCGCGCCGTGACGTCGCACAGCAGTGGACCGAGGCCGGGACCCTCGACGGCAGCGCGCGGACAGCCGCCATGCTGCAACTGTCGGGAAGGCCGTCGGTCCTCACGGACCTGCTCCGGGCCGCCGTGCTCGCCATGCTCGGCCGGGCCACGGTGCGCCCGGGCACCGACGACTCCCTCGTCGATGCCGCGAGCACCGCCAGTGACGACATCGCCGGCACCCTGCAGCCCCGCGGCCGCCTGGTCCCGCGCGACGTTCCGGGCGAGCCGCTGCACGCCCCCGCGGAGCGACTGCGCATCGGCATCAGCCGGTGGGCCGAGGCGATCGACCGCGCGCGCGGCCTGCTCGCGGGCCGCACGGTCCCGCCGCGCCCGTCCCGGCTCGGTCCCAGCCTCGCCGAGACCGTGTGGGGCAGCGCATTCCGGCCGTCGGATATCCAGTGGCGCTACGGCGCGCAGCGTGCGATCGCACTCGGCGGCGGGGCGGCGGTGCTCGCCATCACCGGACTGCCCCACGCCCTGTGGGTGCTCATCACGATGTTCGCCGTGCTGCAGCCCGACGCGCCCGTGACGTTCGTCAAGGCCGGTCAGCGAGGCGCCGGGACACTCGCCGGGGCGCTCCTCGCGATCGCGCTGAGCCTCGTGCTGCCGTCCAGCGTGCTGTACCCGTGGCTGGCCATCCTCGCCATGCTCGTCGGGCTCCTGTGGATGCGCCGCAACTACGCCGTGATGACCGCCTGCGTGGCCGCGGCCGTGGTCTTCTTCTCCGGAGTCCCCAGCGGCACCGCGCCGGCCGTCGCGGGCATGCGACTGCTCGACACCGTGGTGGGGGTCGCCGTGGGCTGGCTCATCTCGGCGCTAGTGTTCCCCGTCCGCGCGCGTCCCCTCGAGCGCCGCGCCAACGCCCTTGACGCGATCGACCGCTTCCTCGGCTCCGCGGGCGGCCCAGCGCCGGACCGGGAGACGTTCATCGCGCAGTTGCAGCCCGCGACGAGGGCTCTCGCCGACTACCGGGCGAGCGTCCGGCTCATCCATGAAGGCGCCACGCCGAGTCAGGAGTCGGTGGCGGCCGACGTCACCCAGGTCGAGAGCCTGCTCCGCGAGGTGACGATGCTCGGAGTGCTGGAGGGCGAGGACCCCGACGACCCGCTGCTTGACAAAGCGCATGAGCGCCTCGCTCACCGTGCGGAAGACCTGCGCGCCGACCCACCCACCTAGGCACAGCGGATTCACGCGCCTCCCGGACGGCTACGCCACCTGCAGGGAGCGCTTGCTCAGGCCGTAGAACGACCCCGTGATCGTCGTCTGCGGCGCGGCCTCGGGATCGGTCGCTGCGCCGAGCGTGACGAAGAGGGGGAGGAAGTGCTCGGCGGTCGGGTGCGCGTAGGGCATGCCCGGGGCGAGCCGGTAGCGCGACAGCTCGTCGATGTCGCCGCGCGCAAGGGCGTCGGCCGCCCACGCGTCGAAGTCGCGCGACCAGCCGGGCTCGACCGCACCGGGACTCCAGTCCGTGAGGAACGGCAGTCCATGAGTGAGGAAGCCCGATCCGATGAGCAGGATCCCGTGGTCGCGCAGCGGGCGCAGCCGCTCACCGAGCGCGAGGAGAGCCTTCGGGTCGCTCGCGGGAAGCGACATCTGGATCACGGGGATGTCGCCTTGGGGGTACATCACCTTGAGAGGCACCCACGCTCCGTGGTCGAGCCCGCGCGAGGCGTGCTCGTACAACTCCTGGGTGTCCGGCAGGACCGAGCGCACGAGCGCAGCGAGCGCCGAGGCATCGGGCGTCTCGTACGTCATGCGGGAGAAGTGCTCGGGGAAGCCGGAGAAGTCGTAGACGAGCGGGGTCCTCGCGCCGGTGGCGGAGATGGCCAGGGGCGCGGACTCCCAGTGGGCCGACAGGATGACGATGCCCTTCGGCCGCGGCAGCCGGTCGGCCCAGTCGGCGAGTTCCCGGGTCCACGTGGGGTCCTCGAGCAGGGGCGGGGCGCCGTGGCCGAGGTAGAGGGCGGGCAGGGCGCCGGGCGGTGACTCCGACTGGACAACCATGGGAATGAGAGTAGCATATAGTTCAACAATCAACTAAATCCCGAAAGGTCTCCCATGCCCGCCGTGACCGTCGACAACCCGCTGAGCCTGCCCCGCGTGCCCGCCCCCGAACCGGGTGCGAAGGACCGTGCCGTGGTCTCGCTCACGACCGCGCCGCGCGGCTTCGAGGGCGAGGGCTTCCCGGTGCGCCGGGCCTTCGCGGGCATCGACCTGCGCGCGCTCGACCCCTTCATCATGATGGACCAGATGGGCGAGGTGGAGTACGCGCCCGGAGAGCCCAAGGGCACCCCGTGGCACCCCCACCGTGGTTTCGAGACCGTCACCTACATCATCGACGGGATCTTCGAGCACGCCGACTCGCACGGCGGCGGCGGAGTCATCACCAATGGCGACACGCAGTGGATGACCGCCGGCGCCGGCATCCTGCACATCGAGAAGCCCCCGGAGCACCTGGTGGTGAGCGGCGGGCTCTTCCACGGCCTGCAGCTATGGGTCAACCTGCCCAGCCGCCTGAAGATGGCCGAGCCGCGCTACCAGGACCTGCGCTCCAGCCAGGTCGGGCTGGCCACGTCCCAGGACGGCGGTGCGCTGCTGCGCATCATCTCCGGCGATCTCGCCGGGGTGCAGGGCCCAGGGCAGACCTACCCGCCTGCGACGCTCGTCCACGCGACGATCGCGCCCGGCGCAGAGGTCACGCTGCCGTGGCGTCCGGACTACAACGCCCTGGTCTACGCGCTCTCGGGCGATGGCCAGGTGAGCTCCGGCCCGGGACGCCGGCCGCTGAAGTCCGGCCAGACCGCGGTGCTGGGCGCCGGCGACACGATCACCGTCGCCGCCGACCCGGTGCAGGAGTCGCGCCTCGGCGGATTCGACGTCTTCATCCTCGGCGGCGAGCCGATCCGCGAGCCGGTCGCGGCGTACGGGCCCTTCGTCATGAACACGCAGGCCGAACTCATGCGGGCGTTCGAGGACTACCAGGCCGGCCGCCTCGGCTCCATCCCCGCGGCGCACACCAACGTGAACGCGAGCACCCCCGACGCGTGATGCGACGCCAAGCCGTCGCGCGGCCCTAGGACCTGCGGACCACGCGGACGGTCGCGCTGCGCGTGCCGTCGGGTGCCTGCGCGTAGACCTCGATGCTCATGGCCGACGTCCTGCCCGACCAGGCGAACGAGCCGTCGCCGCGCACGGGAGCCTTCACCCGCTGGGCGACGAATCCGGCGCCCGGCTTCGCCAGGTCCTTCACGTAGAGCGTGAGCCGCGTTCCGGTGGCCATGCCCGCCGTCGTGCCCGAGGCCGAGACACCCCGGGCCGTGGCCCGGGCTGTCAGCGTGATCGCCGGGTACGGCAGATCGTCGGTGAGGAGGCCGAGCGCCTGCGCGTTCGTCGTGCCGAACGCGCGCCGGCTCGCGTCCGCGCTCAGGCCAACGGCAGAGCCGAAGACGGGTGGTGCGCCCACGGAGGTCACGGCCCCCAGGCGACCGTTGGCGGCGATGCCGACGCCGAACAGGCCGGTGTTCTCACTCCCGACCATGACGCCGAAGCCGCTGGCGACGTAGAGCGTGCGCGAGCCCGCCGCGATGTCCACCGTCGTCGCGCCGGGCATGTCGAGGGGGACGGAACTGCGCTTGGCGCCGTTCCCGGGGTTGATCGACTGCACCGAGGTGGCCACGGCCGCGGGGTCGGTGGCGTCCCAGATGGCGGCGAAGAGGTGGCCGGTCGGGCCGACGGCGACATCGACGAACTGCCGCGAGGTCACCATGCGGCTGATCGTCTTCGCCTTGCCCGCCGCGATATCGATGCGCAGCAGGGATCCGCTATCCGTCACGGCAAAGGCGATGGCGCCCTCGGGTCGCACGGCAAGCTTCGACGGGCGCTCGCCCGGCGTCGCGATGTGCCCGCCATCCTCGTACGCGCCCGACGTGATGCCCCGGAGCACGACGATCTCCTCGCCCGCCATGGACGCGATCACGATGCTGTCGCCCTCGGGCACGTACTCCACCGCATCTGCCCCTGGGGCGCCCAGCGGCGCCACGCTCACCTGGGCGGTGGCGATGTCGATGACGTGCAACGACGAGCTGTCCTGGCACACCGCCCACGCGGTGGTGCCCATCGGGTCGATGTCGACACCCCGTGGGCTGCAGGCCAGGGCTACCTGCCGAACGCCGCCCCCCTTGTCGATGAGGGCAACGGCTCCGGCCTCGTACAGGGATGCCGCGATGACGCCGGTGTCGGACACGGCGATGCTGTTCGGGGACTCCCCGAGCGGGACGTCAATCGGCGACGGAACAACCGGTACGCCCGCCTGGGCCGGCGCCGCGATCGGAGCGACCAGCGCGGCGGCAAGCAGCCCAGCGGCGAGGGCGGCACGCCTCGCGCGCGGGAACCCCTGGGTTAGCCGCCCATCAGCCGCGTTTTCGGGGCGATTTCCGCGGCTCACGGGCGGCCAACCCAGGGGATTCACACGAGCACCGGGAAGAGCGGATGGTCCAAGGGGGCGCCCGCGGGGAGTTCGTCCTCGAGTCCTTCGAACTGCGGCGACGTGCGCCAGGCCCGCGGCGCGTGCACCATGTCGTCGCCGAGGAACCGCAGGGAGAACGCGCGGCGCATGGACTTCGTGCCGGCCGCACCGTGCAGCGTGAGCATGTGGAACCACACCGCGTCGCCGGGCTCGAGCTCCCAGCCCAGGATGGGGAACGCATCGCGGTCGTCCTCGATCGCGGGCAGCTCACCGAGGGTCCCCTCGGGGAACCACTTGGCCTGCTCGTCACGGAAGGTCCGCGGCATCAGCCAGGGGCCGAGATGGGATCCGGCGACGAACTCCAGGGTGGACTCGCGCGGCACCGGATCGAGCGGCATCCACATCGAGACGTTCTGTCGCCCCTCGACGTTGTAGTACGGCTGGTCCTGGTGCCAGGGCGTGCGCTGCTGGGTCTTGGGCTCCTTCACCAGCAGGTGGTCGTGATAGAGGCGGACGCGCTCGGATGCCATGAGCTCGCGCGCGATGGCCGCGGCGGGCGAGGTGCGGATGAACTCCTCGTACTCCGGGATGCGCTGCCAATTGCAGAAGTCCTCGATGAAGCGGCCCGTGTCCGACCTGTCGCTCGCCACGGCGGCCAGGGGCCCGGGGTTGGCGAGATTGCGGTCCACTCCCGCGCGCAGGAGCTCGACCTGCTCGGGGGTGAAGCAGCCGCGGACCACGACCGCGCCATCGCGGGCATAGGCCTCGACGGTCCCGGCATCGACGTACCCCATGCGGGCAGATTACCCGCCGGGTCCCGGTAGCGTCGCGCCGTGGACATCGCCCGGGCCGCGGCCCTCGTCGACGAGCGCATGGCGCAGGCCCGCGCGGAGTACGACATCCCCGCCATCGCCTACGGTCTAGTGCTCGGCGGCGAACTCGTTCATGCAGGGGAGGCCGCCGTCGAAGGAGGACGCCCGCCGACCTCGTCGAGTGCCTTCCGGATCGCCTCGATGACGAAGAGCTTCACCGCCGCCACGGTCCTGGCCCTGCGCGACCGGGGACTGCTCGCCCTGGACGATCCGGTGGGCACCTGGCTGCCGTGGGCGGCCGAGCGCCTCGGGCAGCCGCCCGCCGCGCCCCAGCCCACGGTTCGGCACCTGCTGGTGAAGGAGCCCAAGACCC
>JBJTJS010000402.1:0-11998 GCA_046096085.1 bacterium | reverse complement strand
GTTGCCGACTACGCCATCTGGTACGCCGGCGGAGCCGTCGTACCGATCTACGAGACATCGTCGGCCGAGCAGGTCGACTGGATCCTCAGCGACTCCGATGCGGTGGGCGTCTTCCTCGAGAGCGCCAAGAACAAGGCCGTGTTCGACGAGGTCGCGGACCGTGTGCCGCACTGCTCCCGCGTGTGGATCTTCGACGATGGCGCTCTCGACGCGCTGGCCGCGGCAGGTGCGGGAGTCTCCGACGAGGAACTCGAGAGCCGTCGTGCCACCCTCAACCCGGAGGGGCTCGCCACGATCATCTACACCTCAGGCACGACCGGACGCCCCAAGGGCTGCATGCTCACGCACGGCAACTTCATGTTCGAGGTGGACAACATCGTCGCGGGGATGCCCGAGCTCTTCAAGGTCCAGGGGGCGTCCACCCTGCTGTTCCTGCCCCTGGCCCACGTCTTCGGGCGCATCATCCAGCTGGGCTGCGTCTACTCCGGCACCCGCCTGGGGCACGCCCCCGACGTCAAGAACCTGCTCGGGGACATGCAGTCCTTCCAGCCGACCTTCCTCCTCGCCGTCCCGCGCGTCTTCGAGAAGGTATTCAATTCGGCGCAGCAGAAGGCTGCCGCAGACGGCAAGGGCAACATCTTCAACTCCGCCACCCAGACGGCGATCGACTACTCCAAGTCCCTCGACACCGGCGGTCCCGGGCTCGGCCTGAAGATCAAGCACAAGGTCTTCGACAAGCTGGTCTACTCCAAGCTGCGCACGGCGATGGGCGGCAAGGTGGCCTGGGCCGTGTCCGGCGGCGCTCCGCTCGGCGAGAGGCTGGGGCACTTCTTCCGGGGCATCGGCGTCACGATCCTCGAGGGATACGGGCTCACCGAGACCTCCGCGGCCACCACCGTCAACAGGCCCGGCCACATCAAGATCGGTACCGTGGGCCAGCCGTTCCCGGGGGCGAAGGTCAAGGTGGCGGCCGACGGTGAGCTCATGCTCGCCGGCGCCCAGATCTTCAAGGGCTACTGGAACAATCCCACGGCCACGGCCGAGGCCATCGAGCCCGACGGCTGGTTCCACTCCGGCGACATCGGCGAGATCGACGACCAGGGCTTCGTCAAGATCACCGGTCGCAAGAAGGAGCTCATCGTCACGGCCGGCGGCAAGAATGTCGCCCCGGCCGTCCTGGAGGACCGCCTGCGCGGCAACTGGCTCGTGAGCCAGTGCATCGTGGTCGGCGACGGGCAGCCCTTCATCGGCGCCCTGGTGACCATCGACCCGGAGTCCTTCCCCGCCTGGCTCAAGCAGGCCGGCAAGCCCGCCGACTCCACGATCGCCTCCATGACCAACGACCCCGACCTGGTCGCCGAGATCCAGAAGGCCGTGGACGAGGCCAACAAGGCGGTCTCCAATGCCGAGGCCATCAAGAAGTTCACTATCCTTCCTGAGGACTGGACTGAGGAGGGCGGCCAGCTCACCCCGTCGATGAAGCTCAAGCGCAACGTGGTGATGAAGGAGTACGCATCGGAGGTCGACGCACTGTACGCGTGAGCAACGCCTGGGCCTCGCGTCGCGTCCGAGAGGGCGTGACGCGAGGCCTCGGCTTTGCCGCGGTCGTCCTGCTCGCCGCGGTCACCGGCGACGCTGCGAAGTCCGTGGCGCAGATCGTCGCCGTCGCGGCGATCGCGCTCGCTGCGACGCTGGTGTCGCTCATCCCCCGGCCACACTGGCTGCGCTTCGCCGTACCCCTCGCCGAGGCCGGGGCGGCGGCTGTCGTCGTCATCGCCTCACCGCCGGGGGACCGCCCGTCGATCGTCTACCTCGTCGTACCCCCCATCGTCGCCGCGCTGTCGCTCGGCATCCCGGGGGTCTCCTCGAGCATCGCCCTCGAGGTCCTCATCCTCATCGTGGGCACGGTCGTCCGCGTCAGCGAGCAACTCCCTGTGGCCGTCGTCGACCTCGTCGTCGCCCTGGCCATCGGGGCCGCGCTGGGGCTCGGCGCCGTTCTCACCGCTCACGTGCGCGAGAGGACCGCGCCGTCGCGCACCGACTACGACGCCGCGCGTCGACTACTCACCTCCCTGCGGGATGTCGCACGTCAACTCCCGGGGGGCCTGGAGGAGACCGCCCTCGCGGAGGCGGCGCTGGCCCGGCTCGGCGATGTCCTCCCGCACGAGCGCGCGGAGGTCTTCGTGCGCAGCGAGAGCGGAGCCCTGCTGCCGGTGGCCCGGGTTCCGGCCCACTCGGCGCGCGACTGGGAGCCGACCGTCCACTCCGGGCTGTGGGGCCAGGCCTGGGAGGCCGGGGTCGCCGTGCAGCGCCTGGGCGAAATGGACGGTCCCGAGCTCGGCAGCGCTGCCGCCTGCGCGGTCATCCCGCTGCGGCTCGGCGACAAGCGCGTCGGCCTCGTCGGGCTGCAGCGCGAGGGTGGCCTGTGGCCGGTCGAGGACCTGGCCGAGGGCCAGCTCATGGCCGACGAGGCTGCCCTTCGCCTCGACACGGCGCGACTGTTCGAGGAGGTGCGCGATCTCGCGACTCTCGAGGAACGCCGTCGACTCGCCCGCGAGATCCACGACGGCATCGCCCAGGAGGTGGCCGGGCTCGGCTTCCTCATCGACGACGCGCTCCGCGGCGTGAGCGACAACTCCACCCGTCGCGACCTCGAGCGGATCCGGGAGGAACTCACCCGCATCGTCACCGAACTGCGCCTGTCGATCTTCGACCTGCGCACGGAGGTCGGCGCCGGGATCGGGGAAGCCCTGTCCAGTCACGTGCGCGCCGTGGGCGCCGAAGCCGGGCTCACCGTGCACCTTGTCCTCGACGAGGACGCCTCCCGACTGCCGCCGGGCGTCGCCCCCGAGATCCTCCGGAGCGCCCAGGAGGCGGTGGCGAACGCCCGGCGCCACGCCCAGGCCAGGACCCTGTGGGTCACGTACCGCGTCACGGAGGGCGACGCATTCCTGCGCGTCGCCGACGACGGTCGGGGCATCCCCGAGGGCCGCGGGCGCCCCGACAGCTTCGGCCTGCAGATCATGCGCGAGCGTGCCGCGCGCATCGGCGCGTCCCTCACGGTCAAGCGCCGCAGCCCGAGCGGCACTGTGGTGGAGTTGTCCCTGCAGACAACAGCCGCGCCATCCGCGGCGCCGCGGGATGGAGGGCGATGACGACGACGGTGATGCTCGCCGACGACCCTGAGCTCATCCGGGAGGGCCTGCGGCGTGCGTTCGAGCGCGAGGACGACCTCGAGGTCGTCGGGGAGGCGGCCAGTGTCGCCGAAGCCATCGCGGTGGGGACCCATCTCACGCCCGACGTCGCCGTCGTCGACCTGCGCCTGCCCGACGGCAACGGCCTGGAGATCGTGCGTGCCCTGCGCAAGCACAGCGCCGACATGGGCATCGTGGTCCTCACGATGTACGCCGGCGACCAGCAGCTCTTCGACGCCCTCGAGGCGGGGGCGAGCGCCTTCGTGCCCAAGAGCGCTCCGGCCGAGGAGATCGTGGCAGCCGCCCGGCATGCGGCGGCGGCTCCGCACAGCTTCGCGTCGGCCGACCTCGCCGATGCGATGAAGCGCCGCCTGTCCCCGCAGGGGCCCGCCCTCTCCCCGCGCGAGACCGAGGTCCTCCACCTCCTCGCTGACGGGCTCGGGGTCGCCCAGATATCCCGGCGCCTCTACATCAGCGAGTCGACCACCAAGACCCACATCTCGCACCTGTACGACAAGCTCGGCGCAGCCAATCGTGCGCAGGCGCTGATGACCGCGCTGCGCCTGGGGCTCCTGCCCCAGGGCGACGACGCCCCGTGAGTGCTCGCACGCTGCTGATGCGCATCGGCAGCAGCCCGGTCGCGGTCCTGCTCGCCTGGTTCGCGACACGGGCGCTGCTCGTCGGGGCGACGACGGGCCTGGTCCCCTACCCCGACGGCCCGCTCGTCATCAACGACGTCAAGCTGTACGCCGAGTGGTCGGACCTCCTCGTCACCGGTCGCTTCCCCACTGGCGACGACATGTGGCAGTACCCGCCGGCGGCCGGCCTCGCCTTCGCCCTGGCAGCGCTCCTCGGCCCCAACCCGGTGGCCGCGTTCGTCGGCATCGTGCTCGCGGCCGACCTCGCCATCACGGTGGTCCTCCTGGTCGCCGGCCGCCGCGCTCGCGGAGTCACCGCCTTTGCGGCGGCCCGACCCCAAGGCGTCGGCGGCAACGACGCCGCCTGGGCCTGGGTCGTCGGGGGCCTTCTCGTCGGACCCGTCCTCGTCGCGAGGTTCGACGTCCTCCCCACCCTCTTCGCCGTGATCGGGCTCGTCCTCGCCACGGGCGTCGCGGCCTCCCTCGCCGCGTCGCGGCGTACGCACTGGGCCTCGGCGGCCGCGGGAGCGGCGTTCTCCATCGGCGCCCTGCTCAAGGCGTGGCCGGCGCTGCTCCTGGTGTCCGTGCCCCGCCGCGCCCTTCCTGCGGCCATCGCGGGCTTCATCGTGGCCGCCGCCGTCGTGCTGCTCGGCGTCAGCCTGTGGGCCGACGGTGCCGTGTCGTTCCTCGGCGAGCAGGGGGCGCGGGGCCTGCAGATCGAGTCCGTCGGGGCGTGGCCGTTCATGGTCGCCAATGCGTTCGCCTTCGACGTGCCCACGGAGTTCCGGTACGGCGCGATGGAGGTCGACCTGCCCATCACCATCCCGCTCGGCCTGGCGATCACGCTCGCGGGATTCGCCGTCCTCGGCGTGTTCGCGGTCCTGCGCCTGCTCGGACGACTCGAGGGCGTGGCTCCCGCCGACGTTGCCCTGGCCACGGTGCTGGTCTCGGTCGTGACCAGTCGGGTGCTCTCCCCGCAGTACTCCGTGTGGGTGGTCGGCGTCGCCGCCGTGACCTTCCTCGACCCCCGCAGCCGGACGAGACTGGCCGTGTGGCTGCTGGTCCCGTCCGTCCTGGTCACGCAGGCGATCTACCCGTTCGGCTACGGCTCCTTCACCAATGGCGCCTGGTGGGCCGTGCTGCTGCAGTCCGTCCGCGTGGTGCTCCTGCTCGCCGCCACCGTGCTGGCCGTCCTCGCGGTCATCAGGGCACCGGATCCTGCGAAGGCAGCGCGGCCTCGATCCGCTGCAGCGGCGTCGGATGGGTGAAGAGCAGGGCATAGCGCCAGCGCGGGGGCTCCAGGGTGGACTTGTTGGTGGCGGCCAGCCGGGCCATCAGGTCCGCGTATGCCTCGGCATCGCCGGTGAGGGCGATGGCCTCCCGGTCGGCGCGGGCCTCGACGGCGCGACTGACGCTGACCCCGACGGGCAGCGCCAGCAGGCTGCCGACGAGGACGATCGCGATGGGCACGGGCACCATCCGCGGATCTCCGGCGCCCTGCGCGCCCAGCGTCCCCTGGACGCGCGACGACATCATCACGGCCGCGGCCAGCGCCACGATCGCGGCTGCCCCGAGGGCCGCGAGGAGCGTGCCGATGAGGACGTCGTTCTCCCGAACGTGGACGAGCTCGTGGGCGATGAGCGCATCGACCTGCGCTGACGCTGTTGTGTCGCTCGCAGCATCAGGCCCGGGCAGCAGCGTGTCGAACACCGTGACCGTGCGTGTCGGCCCGAGGCCCGACACCGTGGCATTGATGACGGGCGAGCGATCGCTGGTCTCGGCCACGACGACCCGATCGACGGCGACGCCGGCGCGCGCGGCGATCTCCTGCACGCGCGACTGCAGCGCGGGGTCGGAGCGGGTGCCCTCGACCTGGTAGGTCAGCGGCACCGCGAGCGATGCGACGCCGGCGACGACGAATCCGGCGACGACCGCGCCGGCCCACCACCCGCGAGGCCAGCGCCGTGCGGCGGCGAGTGCGAGTGCGACCGCGACGGAGCCGAGGACGACGACGAGGGATGCATAGCCGAGCCACCGTCCGAACCACGTCCACCACGGCTCGATAAGCAGGCCGTGGTCGCGTCGCGCGGAGGCCAGCCAGGCGTCGAAGGGCAGCGCGGCCACTTGCGCGACCGCGAGGAGTACCAGGCAGCGCACGAAGGCGCTCGCGAGGGGCGGCCAGGCCGGCCCGATACGCGCCAGCGCCGATCGCAGGGCCGGGGTGAGGAGGACCAGGACAGCCACCGCCGGAGCGGCGATCAAGCCGAGGAGACCGGGCAGCCACGCGGCGGCGGCGTATGCGGCGATCGCCGCGGCGGCGTCACTGCCAACCGCCTCGAGGGCATCGGGGAAGTCCAGGGGAGCCCAGGGGGCCACGGCGGCATCCCAGGGGACGACCGTCAGGGCGAGGAGCAGGCCGACGAGGAGGAGGGCGACGGCGGTGAGGAGCGCCGCCTTCGCTCCGCCCGTCATGCCCTCATCATCGGCTCAGCCGGGGCCAGGCCGCACCGCGGGCCACATGATCACGAAATCATCTCGAAATGCCACACCAGTCACTAAAGCCGCTATCTTTCTCACGTTTCACGGCTCGCCGGATCCTCCAGCCGAGTCCACCCCCCGACGAGAGGACGACCTCATGGGTCCCCTGCGCAAGATCGCGGCCACGGTGGCCGCCGCTGGCCTCGTGGTTGCCCTGGCAGCCACCGGGTCCGCCCAGGCCGGCGACGTGCCCGCGTCGATCACGCCGGTGGGCGCCTGGCACCTCACCGCCATGAAGATCGAGGGCCAGCCCACCCAGATGTGCCCGTTCCAGTCTCAGAACCAGTTCTGGTACTGCGACGACGACAACGGCATCGTCATCAAGGAGAACGGGAAGTACAAGTCAGACCTGCCGATCCTCGGAGAGCTCAAGGGTCCGTGGTTCTGGAACCACAGCAACGTCATCGTGTTCGAGGTTGCCGACGACGCGACCGGTGGAGATGCCCGTGCCTACGGCATCAAGCTCAAGGCCAACAAGATGCGGATCATCCACAACCTGCCCATGCCGGACGGCTCGGAGGCTCGCGTGGACATGATCTTCGAGCGCGTGGTGCTCTAGCGCGCATCGTCACGCAGTAGGACGCCTGCGGGGAGGGACGGTCACCGTCCCTCCCCGCAGTGCATTCCCGGGACGTCGTGCCCGGGATCGCTCGTTCGCGCCGTCAGGCGGCTCCCTCGTCGGGCCGGACCAGGCGCAGCGGCGGCACCAGCCCCGAGTCCGCGAGCACCGCGAGGGCGACGCGCGTCTCCCCGCTCACCGCGTCCGGCGGCCCGAGCAGGAGGCTCACCACGCAGTCGCCGCAGGCATCCCCTCGGGCCACGCAGGTGCCGCAGTCGATGTGCAGGTCGCCGGCGAGCTCCGCGGGGCCGAAGTCGGGCAGGGGCAGGTCGCTTCTCATGCGTACGACGGTAGGCCGGGGGTCCGACAGCCCCATTCCCCCCGGGCTAGCCGCCCACCAGCCGCGAAAATCGGGCGGAAAACGCGGCTCACGGGCGGCTAACCCGGGGGGTTCCGGTCAGACGGCGGTCCAGCCGCCGTCGATGGTCATGGAGGACCCGGTGATGTTGTGGGCCTGGCGCTGGCAGAGGAACACGGCGAAGGCCCCCACCTCCGCAGGATCGGTCATCCGCAGCGACGGCGCCTTCTCCTCCAGCAGGGCGCGCAGCCCCGCCTCGCGGTCCGCGCCGAGCCGCTCGGCGTGCGCGAGCACCTGCCCCTCGATGAGCGGGGTCTGCACCCAGCCGGGGCAGATCGCGTTCACCGTCACTCCCCCGGTCTCCGCGCTCCCGATGTCGGCACACTCCAGAGCCGCGACGCGGGTGAGCCCGATGAGGCCGTGCTTCGCGCTCACGTATGCCGCCTTGTCGCGCGAGGCCACCAGGCCGTGCACGGACGCGATGTTGATGACGCGTCCGAAGCCGCGCTCCTTCATCCCCGGCAGGAATGCGGACATGGAGTGGAACGCCGCACTCAGGTTGATCGCGATGATCTCGTCCCACGTCGCCCGGCTCATCACGCCGACCGGGGCCGTGCGCTGAATCCCCGCGACGTTGACGAGCACGTCCACCCGATGTTCCGCCGCGATGGTGGCAAAGCCGCGTTCGGCCGCCCCGCCGTCGGCGAGATCGAAGTGCGCGACATCCACCGAAGGAGCGCCCGCGTCGAGCAGTTCGGCCCGCAGCGCGTCTTCACGGCCGGTCTCGCTCTTGTCCTGGAGGACGAGTCGCATCCCCTCCTCGGCCAGCGACAGGGCGATCGCCGCACCGATGCTGCCGGTCGCCCCCGTCACCAGGGCCCGGTGACCGCGCAGGAAGTCCTGCTGTGCCATCGCGCCGCGAGGGTCAGCTGGCGGAGTCGAGGAAGGCGTAGAACAGTGCGTTCCAACGCTCGGAGGCATCGAGCACGGGGCCGTGCCCCGACCCCTCCATCCACTCCGCCTGCACCCGCCCGCCGCGGCTGGCGTACTCCTCGAGCACGTCGCGAATCTGGGTGACCTGCGGCTGCGGCGGGTAGACGTCCGCGCCCGGCCAGCCGGGCACGTGACCGGCCGCGCCGAGGGTGCCCATCTCCCATGCCGAGCCGTCCGCCACCACGATGTCCTGGGCGCCGTGAGTCCACAGGATCGGCGGCTTCGGGTCGATGTCGACGATCTGCGACCAGGACAGGTACTTCCCCGACAGCGCATTGAGGATCCCAGTGGTGCCCGGCGCCATCCCCGGCCAGTTATCCGAGGGCGTGAAGTCCCCCGGGTAGCCGTCGTCGCCGACCGTCGACAGCAGCACCTCGTCGACGAGCATGTCAAACCGGTCCTCGGGCATGGCGTAGTCGGGCGACCAGTACGACATCGCCATGACACTCCGCGGCGAGAACGGCGAGTCCGCAGAGCGGTCGCCGGACCGCAGCCGCTCGACGAACTCCGGGTTGCCGGTGCCGCCGCCGGTGCCCGCCCAGTCGGGGAAGCAGGGAGTCCCGTCGCGGTGGCACCCCCCGAAGCCGTAGGGGCTCACCGGATCGATGAACGTGAGCGACGCCACCGGGCGGTCCATCGCGTACGCCGCCACCGCGGCGCCTCCGGTCGACCAGCCGGCCAGGTGCACCGGTACGTCGATGCCCAGGGCTTGCACGAGTGCGTACGTGTCGTCGGCCCAGTCGCGGACTCCCCGCGTCGCGTCCAGCGCCTTGCGCTCCGAACGCCCGAACCCGCGCATGTCCGGCGCGATGAAGCGGTACTGCGGCGGCGCCCCGGCCATCACGGTCTCGTAGAAGCGCCCGGTCGAGAGATTGCCGTGCACCAGGACCACCGGGATTCCGTCGCTGGGCCCCGACTCCAGGTAGTGCATGCGGAGCCGATCGGTGTCGATGTCGTGCGCGGTGACGCCGGCGGGGAGTTCCATCGGCTACCTTCCTCTCGGTCGATCGCGCCTGTCGGGCGATGGGGGCGACGGTGGTGGCGGGAGCCTACTCGCCGCGAGAGGAGCGGGTGATGGCTTCGGTGGAGCACGACGGCGCCGTGCTCCACTACGAGGTCGAGGGCGACGGACCGCCGCTCCTCCTCATCATGGGCCTGGGCTACCCGATGGACGCCTGGTGGCGCGTGCTCCCCTGGCTCACCGAGCGCTTCACGACGATCCGCTTCGACAACCGCGGCGTGGGCCGCACCGGCCCCGGCGCCGAGCGGCCCTACTCGATCGAGCGCATGGCCGCCGACGCTCTCGCGGTGATGGCGTCGCAGGGTGAAGATCGCTGTCACGTCTGGGGAGTGTCCATGGGCGGGCTCATCGCGCAGGAGATCGCCCTCTCGTCCCCGCAGTCCGTGGACCGCCTCGTCCTGTCCTGCACCCACCCGGGAGGGGCCGACGCGGTCTTCTCCGACGAGGTCCGCGAGTTCCTCACCGGGCGCGCGGATCTCTCCCCGCGCGAGGCCGCCGAGGCGTCGATCCCCTTCGTCTACGCCGATGCCACCGACCCCGCCCTGATCGCGGAGGACATCGACGTGCGGATGCGCATCCCGACCACCCGCGAGGGCTACGAGGGCCAGCTCCTCGGCGCGAGCTCCTGGCGCGGATCAGGCGACCGCCTGCAGGGCATCACCGCGCCGACGCTCGTGCTGCACGGCGACGCGGACCGCCTCGTGGACCCGCGCAACGGCCGGTTCATCGCCGATCGCATCCCGGGTGCCGAGTGGGCCGAGATCCCGGGGGCGAGCCACATCTTCTGGACCGACCAGCCGGCCGCCACGCGGGAGGCGATCCTGGGCTTCCTGTCAGGATCCCCCGACGCCTGAGGCCGTCAATCCCGGCCGCTGTCGGAGGCCCCGCCTACGGTGCCCCCATGGCGCCCGCCGACGGATTCGAGCACCAGCTCAGCCTCGATGACCTCGGCACGCCCCTGAGCGAGGTCACGTTCGTCGTCGTCGACCTCGAGACCACCGGCGGCAAGCCCGCGGACGCCGGCATCACCGAGATCGGCGCCGTCAAGGTGCGCGGCGGCGAGGTGCTCGGGGAGTTCCAGACCCTGGTCAACCCCGGCGTGGCCGTTCCCCCGTTCATCGCCGCGCTCACCGGCATCACCGACCGCATGCTCGCGGACGCACCGCGGGTCGAGACCGCCAACGCCGCGTTCTGGGAGTTCGCCGCCGGCGCGGTACTCGTCGCTCACAATGCGCCGTACGACGTCGGCTTCCTCCGCGGCGCCTGCGAGCGCACCGGCACGCCATGGCCGGCACCGCGCGTGGCCGACACCGCGCGCATCGCGCGCCGCGCACTCACGCGCGACGAGGTGCGCAACTGCAAACTCGAGACCCTCGCGCGCTTCTTCCGGTCGGACACTCCCCCGATCCACCGCGCCCTCGACGACGCGCGGGCCACGGTCGCGGTCCTGCACGGCCTGCTCGACCGGATCGGCTCCCTCGGCGTGCACAGCCTCGAGGACCTCCTCGCCTTCGGCGGGCGCACGACCCCCCAGCAGCGCACCAAGCGGCACCTCGCCGACGGGGTCCCGGAGGCGCCCGGCGTCTACGTCTTCCGCGATGCCCAGGGGCGGCCGCTGTACGTCGGCACCTCCCGCAACCTCCGCCAGCGCGTGCGCAACTACTTCACGGCGTCGGAGACACGCAAGCGCATGTCGGAGATGGTGGGTCTCGCCGACCGCGTCGATCCCATCGTGTGCGCCACCGACCTCGAGGCACGGGTGCGGGAGCTGCGCCTCATCGCCGAGCACCGACCGCCCTACACCCGCCGCTCCCGCCATCCCGAGCGCGTGTCGTGGGTGGCGCTCACGCGCGAGCCGCACCCCCGCCTGGTCACGGTGTCCCAGGTGCGCGACAGTCACGCCGCCGCGATCGGTCCCTTCGGCAGCCGGGGTGCTGCCGCCCTGGCGATCGAGGCGCTGCAGGCCGCGCTGCCTCTGCGCAACTGCGCCGACCGGCTCCCGGTGCGGCCCAAGCGCGATGCCGGCTGCGTGCGCGCGCAGTTGGGCCAGTGCGCGGCCCCATGCGCGAGCCAGGGTGATCCGGTCGCGTACGCCGCCACCGCGGAGGCCGCCCTCGCCGCGCTCACCGGCGACGTCCGCGCGGTGGTCGAGGAGCTCATGGCGCGCATGGCGGCGCTGAGCGAGGCGGACCGCTACGAGCAGGCCCGCGCCTGGAGGGATCGCCTCGAGGCATTCCTGCGCGCCTGCCTGAGGTCCCGGCAGCTCGCGGCCCTGGCCACGGTCGAGGAGCTCGTGGCCGCCGAGTGCGTCGAGGGCGCCTGGCATGTCCACGTCATCCGCCACGGCCGACTGGCGGCGGCGGGGCTCGCACCGCGCGGCGAGGACCCGCGCCCCCTGCTCGACGCGCTCCTGCTCACCGCCGACGTCGTACACCCGGGCGAGGCGCTGCTGGAGGAGAGCGAGATCCTGTGGCGCTGGCTGACCACGGGAGACGCACGGCTCGTGCGCACGACCGAGCCGCTGGCCCTGCCCGTGCACATGGGCGCGGGGCGCCTCGAGGCCCTCAAGGAGGCGCGCGAGGCCGCCGATATGCTGCGCTACGCCGCCGACCGTCGCTCGCTGCGCCCCACGGCGTAGCCGTCCGGCACGGTTGCCCTCACGAATCCGGGGTGCCTGTGGACAATGACCCGGTGAGC
>JBJTJS010000401.1:0-4402 GCA_046096085.1 bacterium | reverse complement strand
CAGGGCGGCGAGCCTGTCGTTGTCCCCCAGCCTGATCTCATCGGTCGCGACGGTGTCGTTCTCATTGACGATCGGCACGACGCCGAGCTCGAGGAGCTTCTCCAGGGTGCGCTGGGCGTTGCGGTAGTGGGCGCGGCGCGTCATGTCATCGGCCGTGAGGAGCACCTGGCCCACGGTGAGTCCGCGATCGGCGAAGGCCTGTGCGTACTGCGCGAGGAGGACGCCCTGGCCGACGCTGGCCGCAGCCTGCTGCGTGGCGAGGTCCCGCGGCCGGCGCTGCAGCCCGAGCCTGGGGAATCCCGTCGCGATCGCCCCGCTCGACACGAGCACGACCTGGCCGCCGCGGGACACTCGGTCGGCCAGTGCTCCGACGAGATCGTGGATGCGGTCGGAGTCGATGCCGCCCACCGCCCGGGTGAGGGACGACGAGCCCACCTTGACCACGAGGCGCCGGCCGTGCGCGACCCCGGTGCGCGGGGAGCTCACCGCTCCTCCAGTCGGCGATCGGTGCCCCGTGGACCGCGTGCGGCGTGGCCGCCGGCGGCGATGGTGGGCTCCCAGTCGAAGACCACGGCGTTGTCCTCGGGGCCGATGGCGACCGTGCACCCGGCCGCTGCCCCCATCCGCAACAGTTCCTCCTCGACACCCAGGCGCGCCAGGCGGTCGGCGAGGTACCCCACCGCCTCGTCGTTGGAGAAGTCCGTCTGGCGCACCCAGCGCGTAGGACGAGTCCCGAGGACGCGGTACACCGGCGCACCCGTGGTGGGATCGGCCTCGAGCACCACCTGGAAGCCCGTGTCGTCGACGGCGGGCGGAGTGATGATCACGCGGGGGACGTCGGGAGTCGCTTCCTCCTCCCGATGCCGCCGCACGAGTGCTGCCATGGCGAAGCCGAGTTCCCGCAGGCCCTCGTGCGTCACCGCGGACACCTCGAGGGCGTCGAGGCCCCGCCGCTCCAGGAGGGGACGGACCTCGTCGGCCACCAGGCGTCCATCGGGGAGGTCCACCTTGTTGAGGGCGACGAGACGGGGACGGTCCTCCAGCCCTCCGTACGAGGCGAGCTCCGCTTCGATCACGTCGAGGTCCGCCAAGGGCTCCCGGTCGGACTCCAGGGCGGCGGCATCGATGACGTGGACGATGACCGAGCAGCGCTCGACGTGACGCAGGAACTCCAGGCCGAGTCCGCGGCCCTCGCTCGCCCCGGGGATGAGCCCGGGAACGTCGGCCACGGTGAAGGTCGTGTCACCGGCCGTGACGACGCCGAGATGGGGCACGAGGGTCGTGAACGGGTAGTCGGCGATCTTCGGACGCGCCTGGGACATGGCCGCGATGAGGCTGGACTTGCCCGCGCTGGGGTAGCCCACGAGCGCGACGTCGGCGACCGACTTGACCTCGAGGACCACGTCGCGGCTCTCCCCGGGCTCGCCGAGCAGGGCGAAGCCGGGCGCCTTGCGGCGCGTCGATGCCAGTGCGGCATTGCCCAGGCCTCCCCGGCCCCCGCGGGCGACGACGAAGCGCGTGCCCGTGCCGGTGAGGTCGGCCAGGACCTCGCCGCGCGCGTCGGTGACCACGGTGCCGTCGGGGACCGCGAGCACCATGTCCTGCCCGTCGGCGCCGTGGCGATTCGAGCCCTGGCCCGGGCGCCCGCCGGGGGCGCGATGGTGGGGTCGCCGGTGGTAGTCGATGAGCGTGGTGACGCTGGGATCCACCTCGAGGATGACGCTGCCGCCGCGCCCGCCGTTGCCGCCATCGGGCCCGCCCAGCGGCTTGAACCGCTCTCGGTGCACGGATGCGCAGCCGTGGCCGCCATCCCCGCCGGAGGCGTGGAGGGTGACGTGGTCGACGAAGGTGGTCACGGGGCCTCGACAGCCGCCGAATCGAGGAGCGTCAGGCGTCGACGACGATGTTCACGACGCGGCGCCCGCGCGCGGTGCCGAACTCCACTCGACCCGCGCTCAGGGCGAACAGCGTGTCGTCCCCGCCGCGACCGACATTGCTGCCGGGATGGAAGTGGGTGCCGCGCTGGCGCACGATGATCTCGCCGGCGTTGACGGACTGGCCGCCGAAACGCTTGACGCCGAGCCGCTGCGCGTTGGAGTCGCGACCATTCCTGGTGCTGGACGCACCCTTCTTATGAGCCATGGTTCAGGCCTCTGCCTTCGCGGTCGACTTCGTGGGCGCGGATCCGGACTCGATGGTGGTGACCTTGACCCTCGTGAGCTCCTGGCGGTGGCCCTGGCGACGCCGGTAGCCGGTCTTGTTCTTGTAGCGCAGGATCCGGATCTTCGGACCGCGCTCGTGGCCCACGACCTCGGCCTGCACGCTGGCCTGGGAGAGTGCCGCGGCGTCGGAGGTCACCACGCCGTCCGACACGACGAGGAGCACCGGGAGCTGCACCGAGTCGCCCGGCTCCGCTGCGACGCGGTCCATGACGACGATGTCGCCGACGGCGACCTTCTCCTGCCGGCCTCCGGCGCGGACAATGGCGTACACCTGGTGCTCCTTGGGGCTATCCGGCCTGGGGCCGGGGGATCCGGGCGCGTCAGCGCCGAGGGGCAAGGCTACCCGATGGGGGGAGGTCGGGGCGAATCCGGGGACGGGAGCCGGGGACCGGGACCTCAGCCGGTGGCCCCCTGGACGGCCTCCTCCAGGTCAGCCGCGTCGACCAGGTCGGCCGCGTCGGCCACCCGGTCCGGGTCGGGCATCTCGTCGGGCTCGGCGCCGTCGCCGGCCGGGCCGTCGTCGCCGCGGGCGAGGGCCCCGGCCATGACGTCCGCCGGGTCCACTCCCTTGCCGCGCTTGCGCCCGGCACGGGCGACCGCGGGCTTGGACCCGTCGTCCTCCGCCTGGAGGGACACGTGCAGTCCCCGCCCGCCACAGTGCTCGCAGGTGGTCGAGAAGGACTCGAGGAGGCCCTGACTGATGCGCTTGCGCGTCATCTGCACGAGCCCGAGCGAGGTGACCTCGGCCACCTGGTGCTTCGTGCGGTCACGCCCGAGGCACTCAACGAGGCGACGCAGGACGAGGTCGCGGTTGCTCTCGAGCACCATGTCGATGAAGTCCACGACGATGATGCCGCCGATGTCGCGCAGCCGGAGCTGGCGGACGATCTCCTCGGCAGCCTCCAGGTTGTTCTTGGTCACGGTCTCCTCGAGGTTGCCCCCCTGGCCCGTGAACTTCCCGGTGTTGACGTCGATCACGGTCATGGCCTCGGTCCGGTCGATGACCAGCGAGCCACCCGACGGGAGCCACACCTTGCGGTCCAGCGCCTTGGTCAACTGCTCCTCGACGCGGTAGGCGGTGAACAGGTCCTGCGGCTCCGCCCACGTCTGGACCCGCTCGAGCAGGTCCGGAGCCACGGAGCCGACGTACTCGCGCACCTCGTCTCCGATGGCCCCGCCGGACACGACGAGCTTCGCGAAGTCCTCATTGAAGATGTCGCGCACGACCTTGATCGCCAGATCCGGCTCGGAGCTGAGCAGGGCCGGCGGAGAGGCGCCCTCCCGCTTGCGCTCGATCTCGTCCCACTGGGCGGTGAGCCGCGAGATGTCGTGCGCGAGCTCCTGCTCGCTCGCTCCCTCGGCCGCGGTGCGGACGATCACGCCCGCGTCCTCGGGGACGATCCGCTTGAGGATCGCCTTGAGCCGGGAACGCTCGGTGTCCGGGAGCTTGCGGCTGATGCCGGTCATCGATCCGTCGGGGACGTAGACGAGGAATCGACCCGGGAGCGAGACCTGGCTCGTCAGCCGGGCGCCCTTCTGCCCGATCGGGTCCTTGGTGACCTGGACGAGGACGGCATCGCCGGACTTCAGGGCCATCTCGATGCGACGCGGCTGGCCCTCGAGGCCGGCGGCATCCCAGTTGACCTCGCCCGCGTACAGCACGGCATTGCGTCCGCGCCCGATGTCCACGAAGGCCGCCTCCATGGACGGCAGCACGTTCTGCACTCGTCCCAGGTAGACATTGCCCACCATGGACGACGACGTGCCGCGCTCGACGTAGTGCTCCACGAGAATGCCGTCCTCGAGCACGGCCACCTGAGCGCGCGAGCCTGACTGGCGCACCACCATGACGCGCTCGACGGCCTCCCGGCGGGCGAGGAACTCCGACTCGGTGAGGATCGGCGTACGCCGCCTCCCGGCATCACGGCCCTCGCGGCGGCGCTGGCGCTTGGCCTCCAGCCGCACGCTGCCCTTGAGCGATCCCGAATCCGGGCCGGAGGAGCTGCGCGGCTCGCGGACTCGGACGACGGTCTGGGGCGGATCGTCCGCCGGGAGGCCGTCGAGCGCGTCATGGTGGTGCGCCAGTCAGGCTCGCGCGCTCAGGTGGCCGTGCTCGAGGACGGCATTCTCGTGGAGCACTACGTCGAGCGCGGCACGTCGTCGTCCATGGTGGGCAATGT
>JBJTJS010000400.1:0-7197 GCA_046096085.1 bacterium | reverse complement strand
GCAGGACATCGCGATCCTCACCGGCGGCCAGGTCATCTCCGAGGAGGTCGGCCTCAAGCTGGAGAACACCGGGCTCGACCTGCTCGGCCGCGCCCGCAAGATCGTGGTGACCAAGGACGAGACCACCATCGTCGAAGGTGCCGGTGACTCCGAGCAGATCGCCGGCCGGGTCAACCAGATCCGCGCCGAGATCGACAAGTCGGACTCCGACTACGACCGCGAGAAGCTTCAGGAGCGCCTCGCCAAGCTGGCCGGCGGCGTCGCCGTCATCAAGGTCGGCGCGGCCACCGAGGTCGAGCTCAAGGAGCGCAAGCACCGCATCGAGGACGCCGTTCGCAATGCGAAGGCGGCCGTCGAGGAGGGCATCGTCCCCGGCGGCGGCGTGGCACTCATCCAGGCGATGACGGCCGCGGCCCCGAAGATCGAGGCCCTCGGTCTCAGCGACGAGCAGGCCACGGGCGCGCTCATCGTGAGGCAGGCGGTCAACGCACCGCTGAAGCAGATCGCCGAGAATGCCGGCCTCGAGGGCGGTGTCGTGGTGGAGAAGGTCAAGGAGCTCCCCGCGGGCCACGGCCTCGACGCCGCGACAGGCGACTACGTCGACATGATCAAGGCCGGGCTCATCGATCCCGCCAAGGTCACCCGCTCCGCGCTGCAGAACGCCGCGTCCATCGCGGGACTGTTCCTCACGACCGAGGCGGTCGTGGCGGACAAGCCCGAGAAGGCGGCGCCGGCGATGCCGGGCGGCGACATGGGCGGCATGGACTTCTAGTCCACAGTGATCCCGCTCGACGTCAGGGGCGGTTCCCGACAGGGAGCCGCCCCTGGCGCATGTCCGGCCGGAGTGAGTGAGACTGCGTTCAGCGAGGTGTGGCGTGTTGGTCTATCCAGACCGTGATGTCAGGCACGTCGATCTCTCCGCGGGCGATCTGCAGGACGAACTCCTCAGCGTCGTCAACGGCGTAGGTAAGCCGCACGCCGTTCATCAGGAGAAATACCTTCATCCCCGACCACGCTAGCCGGTTGTTGCCATCGACCAACGCGTGATTGCGGGCTAGTGAGTGAATGAGCGCGGCTGCCTGCTCGCTCAGACCGGGGTATGCCAGGTCTCCGAAGACGGTTGTCTGGGGTCGCGCACGCGCCGACTCCAGCAGCCCCATGTCTCGAATGCCGACCTCGGGGAGTACGCCGTTGGCAATCTCCAGGATGTCCTCAAGCGTGAGGAAATCTGTCGGGCCCTGAGAGGTCACGACTACCGACTGAGGCGATCGAGGAGTTCTGCATCCTCGTGGGCAACCGACGAAATGGCGTCGGCGAGCCGCGCTGCGCGATTCGACAGGTAGGCGTCGATAGCCGACCTGACTACCTCCTGCATCGAGCGGTTCTCCAACTCGGCCCGCTCGCGAAGTGCCTGTGTCTCGCTGTCGGTGAGCCGCAAAGTCATCGCCATAGGTTGATGATACCACCGTGGTATCACCTGACCACTCGGCGATCAGCCGCACTCTCGCTAGCCTCCCGGCATGGCGTTCACCGGCTTCCCCGCGGAGGCCTTCGCCTTCTACGAGCAGTTGGCCGCGCACAACACCAAGGCATGGTGGGAGAAGAACCGCTCGACCTACGACGAGGCGATCAAGGCCCCGCTGGTCGCCATGCTGGGTGAACTGGCGCCGGAGTTCGGCGAGGGGAAGATCTACCGCCCCTACCGGGACACCCGCTTCAGCAAGGACAAGACGCCGCTGAAGGATCATCAGGGTGCCGTCGTGATGATCGAGGACGCCGTGGGCTACTACGTGCAGTTGTCCGCCTCCGGAGTCATGGTGGGTGGTGGCCTCTACGCCCCCGCCCCGGTGCAGTTGGCACGGGTGCGAGGCGCGATCGACTCACCCGCCGTTGCTCCTCTCGAGGCGGAGCTTGCGAAGGTGCGCAAGGCGCGGCCCGCGTGGGAGGTCGACATGGCGTCGCTCAAGACGCGGCCCAAGGGTGTCTCCGCCGACCATCCGCGTCTGGACCTGCTGCGCATGACGCGTCTCATCTTCACGCGCACGTACGACGCTCCCGCCGTCATGGAGTCGCGGAAGATGCTCGACACCGTTCGCCGGGACTGGCGCGCGATCACCCCGGCCCTGGAGTGGCTGGCCGACCACGCCGGTCCAGCGGAGGACCCGGGTCGAGAGGGCTAGGCCGCGCCCGCCTTCGGGTTGCGCGTCCGGGGGGCCGGCAGCACGCCCACGGAGCTGGGCGCCCCCTCCCCGCTCCACGCATGCCAGGCCCGCTCCGTCGCGGTCCCCACGATGTCGACGATGCGGTCCAGAAGCACGGCGCCGGACACGAGCGGCGGCGAGAGTTGGATCACCGGCTCCCCTCGGTCGTCCAGGCGGCACAGCAGGCCGAGTTCGTCCATGTGGCCGGAGAGCTCCTTGCGCAGGAGCCAGTCGGCCTCATCGGAGGAGAACGCGCCCTTCGTCTGGCGATCCTTCACCAGTTCCAGGGCCCAGAAGAAGCCCATGCCGCGCACGTCGCCGACCAGGGGTATGCGGCGCAACTCCTGAAGGCCGGCATCGAATCGCGGCGCAAGGGCGCGGACGTTCTCGAAGACCTGCTCACGCTCGTAGATGCGCAGGACGGTGGCGGCGATGGCCGTGGCGAGCGGATGCCCCGACCAGGTGTGGCCGTGCATGAAGGTGTGGCCGCCGGTGATGAAGGGGGCTGCCATGCGCTCGGTCATGAGGACGCCACCCAGGGGCGCGTGGCCCGCAGTGACACCCTTGGCGAACGTGATGATGTCCGGCCGACCATCGAAGAGCGAGGAGGCGAACCACTCGCCGAGGCGCCCGTAGGCCGTGATCGTCTCGTCGGCCACGAGCACGATCCCGTACCGGTCGCACAGCGCGCGCAGTCCCGACCAGTAGCCGGCGGGCGGGACGATCGCGCCGCCGCCGTTCTGCACCGGCTCGGCGATGAGCATGGCCACCCGATCGGGGCCGGCGAACGTGATGGCGTCCTCCGCCTCCTCGAGCAGGGCGGCGGTGAATGCCGCGGGGTCATGGCCCGCTCGATGCCGGTAGGCGTAGGTGGGGGACAGGTGGGCCGTTGATACGGCCATGGGCTCGAACGGCGACCGGCAGGACTCCAGCCCCGTGAAGCTGAGTGCGCCCAGCGTGGTGCCGTGGTAGGCAAGGCGGCGGGCGATCGCCTTGGTGCGCTGGGGCTCGCCGTTGGCCTCATGCCACTGGCGGACGAGCTTGTACGCCGACTCGACCGCCTCGCTGCCACTGTTGGCGAAGAAGACCCGCTGCATGCCCAGGGGCGCAGCGCGCTCCACGAGCATGTCGGCGAGTTCGATCGCCGGAGGGTGGGCAAGGCTCCATGTCGGCGCGAAGGGGAGCGTGGCGAGCTGCCGGTGCGCTGCCGCCCCGATCTCGTCGCCGTACGCGTGCCCCAGGTTGCTGCAGAACAGCCCCGACAGGCCGTCGATGTACCGACGACCGTCGCTGTCGATGACCTCGCAGCCCTCGCCGCGCACGATGACGCGGGACCCGGAGGCGGCGTACTCGCCCATGTCGGTGAAGTTGAGGAGAAGGTGCTGGTGGGCAGGCTCGGAAGCGCCCATGGATCTCACGTCCGTCTCTCATCGAGATCGACTCTGCTGGCGACCACCCGCGGGTGACCGTCCTGAATGATCGTTCAGGACCTGGCCAGGCTATCAGTCGCTTGTGCGGCCCATCAAGGGTTGCGGGGTCCCCGTCAGGTCCTTTGTGGCGTCCGTGGCCACCTACTCCATCCGCAGCTCGATCACAGCGGCCTCCCACCACAGGGCCATGAGGCGCTCGGGGGACATGTCCGGGTCGTCGAGGGCGAGCTGGATGGCCAGCCCATCCATGAGCGAGGCCAGTCTCATGGCCGCGGCGTCGGCGTCGACGGGGGAAAAGTCGCCGCTGGCGATGCCCTCCTCGATGACCTCGCGCAGGGCGGCCCGCCACCGACGGTCGAGGGACTCGCGGGTTTCGCGCGCACCGGCATCGTGCAGGGCGCGCACCCACAGTTCCAGCCAGAGCCGCCAGTCACCGACCGCCGGCCCGAGGCCAGCACCGAGATCGCCCATGTGCCGCAGCCGCTCGACGGGACCGACCTGCTCCTGGAGGTCGCGGGCGAGGTCGTCGTGGAATTCGTCCTCGAGCAGGGTGAGCGCGGCGTCGAGTGCGCCGTTCAGTGATCCGAAGTGGTAGAGAACCAGCCCCGGAGAGGTCCCGGCCGCGTCAGCGATATCCGAGACCCGGGTGCCGGCGAAACCACGATCGCGCACGACGGTCACCGTCGCGCGGAGGATCAGGTCGCGGCGTTCCTCCGGGGCCTTCGCCGAGAGTGAACCCTTGGACAATCCCACCCCTCTCCGCGTCTCTCGCTGCTTCCCCTGCTCTCACTGCTTCTCTCCGGGCGGGCACCGAGTCCTCGGCCGTGTACCGGCCCCGGGTGCTGCCCGGCCCCCATCCTTCCAGGCCGGACGTCGGTGGAGGTGCCGGATGCGGCGGTTGCCCGGATGGCCGCGCCGCCCCCGGACGGGCCGGATGGAACGGCCCGGGTGGTGCGTCGCCGGTGGGCCGGTTCGCACCGTCCCGCGTGGCGACCCGATGCCTCGGCCCAGCGCTAGGATTCGGGCATGCCCTTCGCGTTCCTGCCTGCCCCGCTCCCCCCGGATGCACTGGCTCGCACGCTCGCTCCCTTCGGCGAGAGTCGGATGCTCCCGGTCGAGGCGTACACCTCGACCGAGGTCTTCGACTGGGAGAGGCGCCACTTCTTCCGCGGGTGGACGTGCGTGGGCCGCAGTGCCGACATCGCCGAGCCTGGCATGCAGCGTGCTGAGCGCGCGGGCGACAGCAGCGTGCTCCTCGTCCGCGGCGAGGACGGCGTGCTCCGTGCCTTCGCCAACGTGTGCCGTCATCGCGGCCACGAGATCCTGCCCTGCGAGGGCACGGCCAAGGCCCGGGCGATCACCTGCCCGTACCACTCTTGGTCATACCGGCTGGACGGCGAACTCTTCAGTGCCGCGGGCTACGTCGGCTTCCCGTCGTTCGACAAGGCGGAGTTCCCGCTGCGGAGCCTCAAGGTCGAGGAGTGGCACGGCCTGGTGTTCGTCGACCCGTCCGGCAACGCCGGGCCGCTGTCGGCACATCTCACCGGGCTCGAGGAGCGCGTGGCGCCCTACCGACTCGAGACGCTCGAGGTTCGCGGTCGGCACGACTACGTCATCAACGCCAACTGGAAGATCATCACCGAGAACTACCAGGAGTGCTACCACTGCTCGTCCATCCATCCCGAACTGTGCCAGGTGAGCCCGCCGGACAGCGGCGCCAACTGGGATCCGGCGCCCGGCGCATGGGTGGGCGGTTACCTCGACCTGCGACCGCATGCGGTGACCATGTCGCTCGACGGGCACACCGACGGGGCCTTCATCCCCGGACTCAGCGACGACGAGATGCGCCGTATCGACTACATCGGGATCTTCCCGAACCTCCTGGTGAGCCTGCACCCGGACTACGTGATGATGCACCGCGCCGTGCCCCTGTCGCCCGGAGAGACCTGGGTCGAGTGCACGTGGGCGTTCCCCCCGGAGGCGACGTCGCTCCCGACCTTCGATCCGGCGTACGCCGTGGACTTCTGGGATATCACCAACCGCGAGGACTGGTCGGCATGCGAGTCGGTGCAGCGCGGCATGGAGAGCGGGTTCGCTGTGCCCGGGCCGCTGGCGCCCGAGGAGGACGCCATCTATCAGTTCGTCACCATGGTGGCCCGCGGGTACCTCGGCCAGCCGCTGGCCGCCGCGCAGCGGCCGGTGTCTGCCGAGTCCTGACCGTTTTGTCACCTCGATCAGCCTGAACCCCTGCTCCTCGCCCTGATTCAGGCTGATCCGGGTGACGAAACCTCGGGAGGGTGCGGGATCAGGCGCCCAGCAGGCTGCGCAGGTAGCCGGTGAAGACCTCGGGCCGCTGGAGCATCTCGCGGTAGTCGGTACGAGCGAAGCGGTATCCCCGGCGCTCGAGGTCGGTCTGCCGATCCTTCTCGCTGAGGACATCATCGACGGCCCCGTACTTCAGCCGGCCGTCGGCCTCGATGAGCAGGCGACTGGACCCTCTCGGATCGCCCGGCAGGTCCAGTCCCAGGTCGGCCCGGTACTGTTTGCCGCTGGCGCCGATGACGGGTACCTGCACGTAGGGGCGCGGCAACCCGGCCTCGAGGATGCGCCCTCGCACGATGCTCTCCAGGGCGCTTTCAGCGCGCTCGTCCACGAAGGGCAGGGCCAGTCCCACGGCACGGATGCCGTGACCACGACGCAATGCCTCCCAGATGACCTTCAACCGCGCGCGTGCATCCTCCGGACTCTCGCCCCCCATGACGGTCATGCGGAGAGCAGCGTCGAGGGAGATGAGCGCGAAGGGGAGGGGCTGGCCGCGGGCGAGGTCGATGGCAGTCCGCAGAGGCGTTGTCACCGGCTCGCCGCGCGGTCCCGTGGTCACGTGGTCGTCGGGCAGGACCCATCGGCGTGCGATGGCACCGAAGCGCTCACCCCGCTTGCCCCCGTGGCCGTCGCGGTAGGCGATTTCCAGCCGATCCCGCCGCCCCTGGTGCGCCGGCGGGATCGGCAGTTGCCAGATGTGCGCGGCGGACACCCCGCAGGCCACCGCAGCCGCATTGCCATGGGCCAGGGCCATGAGCCGTTGGGCCTGGGCCACGGGGAATCCGAACGGAGGTTGGGTCTCCCCGGCGAGCGCGTACCAGCCCTTGCCCAGGCGCGTCACGAGTTCCGCCCTCGCCGCGTGCTCGAGCTGCTGGCGTGAGACGGCCACCTGCTCGGCCTGGCTCGCATGGAAGGGCCCGTCATCAAAGGCCTCGCGCAGCCGGTGCATGCTGGCGCGAACGCTGGGTCGGTGTCGTGCGGTCATGCGCCGATGTTGGGGAGGGAAGCAACGGGGGCGACGTCGGCGCCCCGAGCACGTGGATGACGGGGATCCCCGCACCCTGTGGACGGTCGACGACGCGACCGCTTTGTCACCTGATTCCGTGCGCGTCAGTGCCCAGCCGCCCCCGTGGGACGGATCCAGGTGACAAAACCGGTGAAGGGCTAGGGCTAGGGCTAGGGCTAGGGGGCGAGGGCGCCCGGGGGGAGCAGCCGCAGCGCGTCCTCCCGGCAGTACACGGTGA
>JBJTJS010000399.1:0-14295 GCA_046096085.1 bacterium | reverse complement strand
ATGAAGTCGATCTCGGGCTTCTCGCTCACGTCGTTCCTCTCGCGGGGTCGGGGCCGGGGGCCGTGATCAGGGGCTGGAGATCAGGTCGACGACGAAGACGAGCGTCTCGTCCGGCTCGATCCCGCTCTGAGGGGGCGGGTTGGGGCCGTAGGCGAGATCGCCCGGGATGATGAGCAGCCGACGTCCGCCCGGCTTCATGCCCGGGATGCCCTGCGTCCAGCCGGGGATCACCCCGTCGAGGGGGAAGGTCGCGGGCGTCCCGCGCGTCCAGGACGAGTCGAACATCGCCCGTGTCGCGAGGCCGACGCCGCAGTAGTCGACCGTCACCGTCGCCCCGGGCTGGACCGGGTCACCTGATCCCTCCACCACGTCGAGCGTCACCAAGGCCGCGGCGGGCTGCGCGGATCCCGACACGCCCACGAGGGGGGCCTCCCCCACGACGGCGGTCGTGGACACGCCGTCCTCCACCGCAGAGCCGGCGGGTGGCTCGCCCGCGGTGGCCGGGGCGCCCATCGCGGCGCAGTTGGTCACGGCCCAGGTCTCCTGGGGCGGCGTACTCCGCTCGGGGGCGGCGTCCGTGCCGCCGCAGGCGACCAGGACGAGGGCGAGAGCGGGCAGGGCTGCCCAGGGGCGAATCGTCATTGCCCCACCCTAGGGCCTCGAGCGCCCCGTGGCCGGGTCGGTCGCCACGGGCTCCGGGCCGCGTCGCTCACATGCTGGCGATGAGACGCTCCACGCGCTCGTCCACGCTGGTGAACGGGTCCTTGCACAAGACCGTGCGCTGGGCCTGGTCGTTGAGCTTGAGGTGGACCCAGTCGACGGTGAAGTCCCGGCGTCGCTCCTGGGCCCGACGGATGAACTCACCCCGCAGCCGCGCACGCGTCGTCTGCGGCGGCACCGACTTGGCCTCGAAGACCTGGGGGTCGTGGGCGATCCGCGACACCCTCCCGTGCCGTTCGAGCAGGTAGTACAGCCCCCGGCTGCGGGTGATGTCGTGGTAGGCGAGGTCCACCTGTGCGATGCGCGCATCCGAGAGCGTGAGCCCGTGCTTGGCCATGTACCGCTCGACCAGCCTGAGCTTGACGACCCAGTCGATGTCGGTCTCGATGAGCGCGAGGTCCTGGGTGTCGACGGCCTTGATGGTGCGCTCCCACAGCGCGATCACGCGGCTCACGGTGGAGTCCGGGTCATCGCACAGCCCGTGCCGGTCGGTGAAGTCCCGCGCCTTCTCGAAGTACTCCGACTGAAGCTCCAGGGCGCTGAGCTCCCGGCCGTTCACGAGGCGGACCGTGCGCCGCCCGCTCGGATCGTGGCTGATCTCGCGAATGGCCCGGATGGGGTTCTCCAGGGTCAGATCCCTCATCACCACGCCCGCCTCGAGCATCCTGAGGACGAGGTCGGCGGAGCCCACCTTGAGCAGGGTGGTGGTCTCGCTCATGTTGGAGTCGCCGACGATCACGTGCAGGCGTCGGTACCTCTCGGCGTCGGCGTGCGGCTCGTCGCGGGTGTTGATGATCGGCCGCGAGCGGGTCGTCGCGCTCGAGACCCCCTCCCAGATGTGGTCGGCCCGCTGGCTGACGCAGTAGACCGCCCCCCGGGGGGTCTGCTGCACCTTGCCGGCCCCGCAGATGATCTGCCGAGACACCAGGAAGGGCAGCATCGCGTCCGCCATCCGCTGGAACTCCCCGTGGCGCGAGACCAGGTAGTTCTCGTGGCAGCCGTAGGAGTTGCCGGCACTGTCCGTGTTGTTCTTGAACAGGTACACGTCGCCGGCGATCCCCTCCTCGTGCAGGCGCCTCTCCGCATCGACGAGCAGGCCCTCGAGGATGCGCTCGCCGGCCCGATCGTGGGTGATGAGCTGGATCAGGTCGTCGCACTCGGCCGTGGCGTACTCCGGATGGCTGCCGACGTCGAGGTACAGCCGGGACCCGTTGCGGAGGAAGACATTGCTGCTGCGGCCCCAGGAGACCACGCGGCGGAAGAGGTACCGGGCGACCTCGTCGGGACTGAGGCGCCGCTGGCCGCGGAACGTGCAGGTGACGCCGTACTCCGTCTCCAGCCCGAAGATCCGACGGTCCATCGGGCTCATCCCTCCAGGCCGGGAGAGTCCGGCGACTCGGGCACGCCCGCGGGCGCGGGCCCGGGCTCCGGCACGCCGAGCAGCTCCGCCAGGCGCGAGGTGGGAAGCCGGCGGAAAGCGCGCCTCGGGCGGTCCCGCTCGAGCACCGCGACCTCCAGCTGCGCCGGCCCCGGGGGGTCGCGGTCGGTGGCGCCTGCAGCCAGGGCCGCCACGGCCGCCGTCAGCGCGGCGCCGAGCGAGAGGCCGGGGTGCCACGACTGCTCCAGCGCGGCGGCGATCTCCTCGGCCTGCCCGCCCATGGCGACATACCCCTGCTCGTCGGCCACCGAGCCGTCGAAGGTGAGGCGGTACATCTGGTCCTCGGCGGCGGATTCCCCGACCTCGGCGACGACGATCTCCACCTCGTACGGCTTCGGGGTCTCGCTGAAGATGGCGCCCAGCGTCTGCGCGTAGGCATTGGCGAGGCTTCGGCCGGTGACATCGCGTCGGTCATAGGAGTAGCCGCGCAGGTCGGCAAGGCGGACGCCGGCGACCCTGAGGTTCTCGAACTCGTTGTACTTCCCCACCGCCGCGAATGCGATCCGGTCGTAGATCTCCGACACCTTGTGCAGGGCGCGCGAGGGGTTCTCCGCCACGAACAGGATTCCGCCGTCGTACTGCATCACCACGACACTGCGGCCCTTCGCGATCCCCTTGCGCGCGAAGTCCGCCTTGTCCTTGATGATCTGCTCGGGCGACACGTAGAACGGGACGGTCATCGGGCATCGCCCCTCGGCAGCGAGGCCACCGGCCCATCGGGATTGGCGTATCGGGCCTCCACCACTCGTTCCACGACCGGCTGGAGGTCGGTCTCGGAGACCATGCGCACGCCCTCCGAGTCGACCATGGCCACGACCGGAAAGATCCGCCGGGTGAGGTCGGGGCCTCCGGTGGCCGAGTCGTCGTCGGCGGCGATCGAGGCGCTCTACGACGCCGCCGTCAGGGCGTCGTCGCCGGTCATGTCCGGGCGATACAGCTTCTTGAGCGAGCCTCGCGCGAACATCGAGCCCGACCCGACGGCGTGATGGTCGCGCTCCTCGTAGCGCCCGCCCGTGACGTCGTAGGAGAAGATCCGGCCGCGGGAGCGTGCGAGGTCGTAGCCTCCGAAGAGGGGAACCACCGCGAGACCCTGCATCGCCAGGCCGAGGTTGCCGCGGAGCAGGGACGCGAGTCGATTGGCCTTGCCGTCGAGGGACAGCGGCACGCCCTCGATCGTCTCGGAGGGCGCCAGCTCGACCTGGAACCGTCGCACCAGCTCGACGGCGATCCCCGCGGCACCGGCGATGCCGATCACGGAGTGCTCGTCGGCGGGGAAGACCTTCTCGATGTCGCGCTGTGCGATGACGTTGCCCATGGTCGCGCGCCGGTCCCCCGCCATGAGGACACCGCCCTCCCAGGTAAGCGCCACGATCGTCGTCGCGTGGGGAACCTCGCCCACGGCGCCCCCGGAGGGCAGCGGCGCCTCGCCGCGCAGCGCGAGGAGGAACTCCGCGAACGACGCCGTTCCCGGGGCCATGTAGGAGCCCGGAAGGCGGCTGCCGCCCGGGGTGGGAGTCACTGGCCGCCCTTCTGCACGAAGGACTTGACGAAGTCCTCCGCGTTCTCCTCGAGGACCTCGTCGATCTCGTCGAGGATGGCGTCGACATCAGCGTCGAGCTCGTCGCGCCCCTCGCGCGCCTGGGGGACGGAGACCTCGATCTCCTCGTCGTCCGCGCGCGAGGCGTGGCGCTGGCTCTCGGAACCCTGCGTGCTCATGGGCCCACCCTAGACCGACTTCCGGGCCGCTGCCCCTAGGCGCCGCGCAGCGCCTCGAGCAGGTCGGCGGCCGAGGGCGAGGCGTCGAGCAGGTGGCCGACGTGGTCACGGGTCCCCCGCACGGGCTCGAGGGTCGGGACTCGCTGCAGCGCATCGTGCCCCGGCACGTCGAAGATCACCGAGTCCCACGAGGCGGCGGCCACGGCATCGCCGTAGCGCCTGAGGCACTCACCACGGAAGTACGCGCGCGTGTCGACGGGAGGGTGCTCCTTGGCACGCGCCACCTCGTCGGGCGTGGTGAGCCGCTCGAGGCGTCCCGAGGCCTCCATCCGCGCCGCGAGGCCCCGCTCGGGCCGCACGTCGGAGTACTGCAGGTCCACGAGCTCCAGTCGCGCAGCCCCCCAGTCGAGGCCGTCGCGCCGGCGGTAGCCCTCGAGCAGGCCGAGCTTCGCCACCCAGTCCACGCGATCGGCGGCCTTGCGCGGGTCGTCCGCGAGGTCGTCGAGGATCCGTCGCCAGCGCCCCAGCACGTCGTCGGTCTGCGCGTCGGTCCCGGGCACGGCCTGCGCCGCGACCAGCCGGTGGGCAGCCTCGAGGTAGATGCGCTGGATCTCGAGGGCGGTGAGCTCCCGGCCGTCACGCAGTCGAAGGCGGTGCGTCAGCGTCGGGTCGTGGGACACCTCGTGGATCTCGCGGACCGGGTCGGCGAGGGCGTGATCGTCGCCGAGCGCCTCCGCCTCGATGAGGGCCAGGACGAGCGACGTCGCGCCCATCTTGAGGTACGTCGCCGCCTCGCACAGGTTCGCGTCGCCCACGATGACGTGGAGCCGGCGATAGCGCTCGGGATCGGCATGGGGCTCGTCCCGCGTGTTGATGATCGGACGCTTGAGCGTGGTCTCGAGGCCCACCTCGACCTCGAAGAAGTCAGCGCGCTGGGACAGCTGGAACCCACGGCCCCGCCCGTCCTGGCCGAGGCCCACGCGCCCAGCGCCCGCAAAGGCCTGGCGCGTGACGAAGAACGGGGTGAGGTCGCGCACGATGGAGGCGAACGGGGTGGTGCGGCGCATGAGGTAGTTCTCGTGCGTGCCGTACGACGCCCCCTTGTTGTCCGTGTTGTTCTTGTACAGCTGGATGGTGAACGGCCCGTCCCTCGTGGCCGCGGAGGCCGCCTCCGCCATGATCTCCTGCCCGGCCCGGTCCCACAGGACGGCGTCGCGCGGGTTGGTCACCTCCGGCGAGCTGTACTCGGGGTGGGCGTGATCGACGTACAGGCGGGCGCCGTTGGTGAGGATCAGGTTGGCGAGTCCGAGGTCCTCGTCGGTGAGCTGGGTGGGATCGGCCTCGGCGCGACTCAGGTCGTAGCCGCGCGCGTCGCGCAGGGGATGCTCGTCGTCGAAGTCCCAGCGCGCGCGGCCGCGCCGGTCCCCCACTGCGGTCCCGGAGAAGGCGAGCACCACCTGCGACGAGGTGGACATCGCATTGACATGCGGGTGGCCGGGCACCGAGATGCCGTACTCCGTCTCGATGCCCATCACCCGGTGGACCGTCACGGCGTCCCCGGCCGATCAGAGGTACTGGCCGGTGTGGGAGACCGTGTCGATGGACCGGCCGGCCTCCGTGCCCTGCTTGCCCTGCACCAGCGTGCGGATGAACACGATCCGCTCGCCCTTCTTGCCGGAGATGCGGGCCCAGTCGTCGGGGTTCGTCGTGTTCGGCAGGTCCTCGTTCTCGCGGAACTCGTCGACGCAGGCCGTGAGGATGTGCTGGACGCGCAGGCCCTTCTGGCCGGTGTCCAGGAAGTCCTTGATCGCCATCTTCTTGGCGCGCGCGACGATGTTCTCGAGCATGGCGCCGGAGTTGAAGTCCTTGAAGTACAGGATCTCCTTGTCGCCGTTGGCGTAGGTCACCTCGAGGAAGCGGTTCTCGTCGCTCTCGGAATACATCCGCTCGACGGCGCGCTGGATCATGGCGGCGCACGTGACCTCCGGCGACCCGCCATGCTCGGCGAGGTCCTCCGAGTGCAGCGGGAGGCCGGGGGTGAGGTACTTGCTGAGGATGTCGCGTGCGGACTCGGCGTCGGGTCGCTCGATCTTGATCTTCACGTCGAGGCGCCCCGGTCTGAGGATCGCCGGGTCGATCATGTCCTCGCGGTTCGACGCCCCGATGACGATGACGTTCTCCAGGCTCTCGACGCCGTCGATCTCACTGAGCAACTGCGGGACGATGGTGTTCTCCACGTCGCTGGAGACCCCGGAGCCCCGCGTGCGGAACAGCGAGTCCATCTCGTCGAAGAACACGATGACGGGCATGCCCTCCGACGCCTTCTCGCGCGCGCGCTGGAAGACGAGCCGAATGTGCCGCTCGGTCTCGCCGACGTACTTGTTGAGCAGCTCGGGGCCCTTGATGTTGAGGAAGTACGAGCGCCCCTCCTCGCGACCGGTGCGCTCGGAGACCTTCCGCGCCAGGGAGTGGGCGACGGCCTTGGCGATGAGCGTCTTCCCGCAGCCGGGCGGGCCGTACAGCAGGATGCCCTTGGGCGGTGCCAGCTGGTGCTCCAGGAACAGGTCCGGATGCAGGAAGGGAAGCTCCACGGCGTCGCGGATCTGGTCGATCTGCCGCCCGAGGCCGCCGATGTCGGAGTAGTCGACGTCGGGGACCTCCTCCAGCACGAGCTCCTCGACCTCGGACTTGGGGATGACCTCGAAGACGTAGCCCGATCGCGGCTCCATGAGCAGCGAGTCGCCCGCGCGCAGCACCCGGTCGCGCAGCGGCTCCGCGAGGCACACCACGCGCTCCTCGTCGGCGCGCCCGATCACGAGCGCCCGCTCCCCATCGGAGAGCAGCTCCTTGAGCATCACGATCTCGCCGAGGCGCTCATAGTCTCGGACGCCCACGACGTTGAGCGACTCGTTGAGCAGGACCTCCTGCCCGGGTCGCAGGGTCGCGACCTCGAGTCCCGGCATGGCCACCAGTCGCATCTTGCGCCCCGACACGGCAACGTCGAGCGAGCCGTCCGGGAGCCCGGCCAGGAACACGCCGTAGCTCCCCGGGGGCTCGGCGAGCTTGTCGACCTCGGCCTTGAGCGTGACGATCTGCTCCCGGGCGTCGCGGAGGGTGGCGACGAGACGGGCGTTGTGGGCCTGGGCCGAGGCGAGCTCGGACTCGGCGACGCGCAGGCGCTCCTCGACGCTGCGCGCCTGCGGGCCCGGCCGCTGGCCCGCGTCGTCCGGCCGCGGGGACTCCTGGGTCGTCATCGCTCACCTCCTCGACCGACCCTACCCACGGCCGGAGCCCGGGGCGCGCTACGACGGGCGCTCGTCCCCCGGCGTGGCCGGATAGGCCCCCTTCGAGGGGCGCCGCCTGCGGGCCGGGGCCTCGGTGCCCGGGGCCAGTCGCCGCGTCGTGAGCAGGAAGCCGGTGTGGCCGATCATGCGGTGATCCGGGCGCACGGCCAGCCCCTCCAGGTGCCAGGTCCGCACGAGGGACTCCTCGGCCCGGGGCTCGGTCCAGCCGCCCATGGCGCGCACGTCCTCGGCCACCCGGGACAGCTGCGTCGTCGTCGCCACGTAGACGACGAGGACTCCCCCCGGCCGCAGGGCCGCGGCCGCGGCTCCCAGGCACTCCCAAGGATCGAGCATGTCCCACACCACCGCGTCGAACGTCCCTACGGGCACCGCCCCGTCGGCGATCCCCTCGCGGACGTCGCCGACACCGAGCTCCCAGGTGTCCGGGCACTCGCCGAACCATCGGACCACGTTCGCGCGCGCCACCTCCGCGAAGTCCGCGCGCCGCTCCCATGACATGACGAGGCCGTCCGGTCCCACGGTGGTGATGAGGGTGCAGGTGAGCGCACCCGAACCGGCTCCCGCCTCGAGCACCCGCGATCCCTGGCGCAGTCCCGCGGACATGACGATGCGCGCGGCGTCCTTGGGGTATATGACCGCGGCACCGCGCGGCATCGACAGGATGAAGTCCTCGAGGAGGGAGCGCAGGGCCACGTAGGCCGTCCCGCCGGCGGATGTCACCACGCAACCGTCAGGGCGGCCCAGGATCTCGTCGTGGGAGATCCCGCCCCGGTGGGTGTGGAAGACCTTGCCGGGCTCGAGTTGCACGGGGTGATGGTGGCCTCGGGGATCGGTGAGCTGCACGATGTCCCCCGGGGACAGGATGGCCATGGCCGGATCGGTCCCGGACGCTCCGACGCTCACCGCGCCGAGGCTACCCAGCCGCGTCCCCGCGGTGGGCCGTCGGCCCGGCCTCGCTCATCCACAGCCCCAGCTGCGCGAGCGTGACGCCCTCCAGGCTCTCCAGGACGACGCGGCGGGGCGCGCGCGGGATGCCCACGATGTGCGGGACCGCCACGACGAAGGCCCCGCTGGCCTGGCCGGAGGCCACGCCGGTGGGCGAGTCCTCGACGACGACGCACCGGTTGATGGGCACGCCCAGCGCGCGGGATGCCGCGAGGTAGGGCTCGGGGTGGGGCTTGGAGTCGCTCACCTCGTCCCCCGCCACGGTGGCCTCGAAGATCCCGTCCACGGGCAGGCCCAGGTCGCGCGCCACGCCCTGCGCGACCGCGTGGACGAGGGGCCGGTGGGAGGCGGACACCAGGGCCGTCGGGCAGCCCGCCGACCGGCATTCCTGGAGCAGGGAGGCGGCTCCCGGCCGCCAGGCGAGGGGCTCCTCGCGCATGAGTCGCTCCACGGCGACGAGGAGGGCCTCGCCGATCTCCCGCTCCGACGCCGATCCCCCGGTGCGCTCGCGCATGTAGGCGGTCACCCTCTCCAGGGGCCCGCCCAGGCACGTCGCCTGGTCCTCGCGGGTCCAGGCCACCCCGTGACCGGACATGACCGCGCACTCCCCGCGCCACCACAGCTCCTCGGTGTCCACGAGGGTGCCGTCCATGTCGAACAGGACGGCCGCGGGCAGGCGGGCCGGGGCTGTCCTGGTGGGCCCAGACTAGGACCGCCCCTGTCGTAGGGTGGCGACGTCCAGCCGCCGGGTCCAGGTCACCGGGTCGAGGGCATGGCGCACGAGGAGCCTGCATGGTCGAGTACGAGTCGCTGCCCGAGCTCGTCGATCCGGTGCTCGTCGCGGCCTTCGAGGGCTGGAACGACGCGGGGGATGCGGCCAGCGACGCGATCGATCACCTGCGCGAGGCGTGGGATGCCCAGCCGCTCGCCGAGATGGACTCCGAGGACTACTACGACTACCAGGTCAATCGACCGATGATCTCCTTCGACGACAGCGGGGTTCGCCGGCTCACCTGGCCGGCGACCCGCCTGTACGTCGCCCGCCTGCCCCTCGCGACCCGTGACATCGTGCTCGTCCACGGCGTGGAGCCGAACATGCGGTGGCGGCAGTTCACCGATGAGCTGCTCGGCGTCAGCGCGGACCTGGGCATCACGATGGCGGTGACGCTGGGCGCACTGCTCTCCGACAGCCCGCACACGCGCCCGGTGCCCATCACCGGCACCGCCACCGACTCGGCCGTCGCCCGAGACCTGGGCGTGGAGCCGTCTCGATACGAGGGGCCGACGGGCATCGTGGGCGTCCTCCAGGAGGCGTGCGCGCGTCGTGGCCTTCCCTCGGTGTCGCTGTGGGCCGCGGTGCCCCACTACGTCGCTCAGGCACCCTCCCCCAAGGCCACGCTCGCGCTCGTGCGCCGGGTCGGGGACCTCCTCGACGTCCCGGTGCCGCTCGGGGACCTCGTCGAGGACGCGCGGGCCTGGGAACTCGGCGTCGACGAACTCGCGGCCGAGGACGAGGAGGTCGCGGACTACGTGCGGCAACTCGAGGAGGCCCGCGACACGACCGACCTCCCTGAGGCGAGCGGCGAGGCGATCGCGCGGGAGTTCGAGCGCTACCTGCGTCGCCGCGGGGTCGACGGCCCCTAGCCGACAGCCCGGCCGAGCGTCACCCGGGGGGCTGGGCCTGCCAGGAGCGGTAGGCCTCGATGAGCGCATCCGTGGAGGAGTCGCGATCCAGCGGCCGGGACGGATCCTGGAGGTCGGGCAGGATCGAGTTCGCCATCGCCTTGCCCAGCTCGACGCCCCACTGGTCGAAGCTGTCGATGCCCCAGACCGCCCCCTGGACGAAGACACTGTGCTCGTAGGCGGCAATGAGGGATCCCAGGACCCGCGGGTCGAGCCGCTCCGCGAGGATGAAGGTCGAGGGTCGATTGCCCGGCATCACCTTGTGCGGCACCAGGGCTTCAGGGGTCCCGTCGGCGCGCACCTCCTCCGCGGTTCGGCCGAACGCCAGGACCGCCGCCTGGGCGAGCGCATTGGCCGCGAGCATGTCCTGCATGTCGAAGACGGGCTCCAGCGCCTGGGCGAAGAGGATGAAGTCGCACGACACGATCTCGGTTCCCTGATGCAGCAGCTGATAGAAGGAGTGCTGGCCGTTCGTCCCGGGCTCGCCCCAGTAGATCGCACCGGTGTTGTAATCGACGCGCGCACCGTCCAGACGCACGGACTTGCCATTGCTCTCCATCGTGAGCTGCTGCAGGTAGGCCGGGAATCGGGCCAGGAACTGCGCGTAGGGCAGCACGGCGTTGGTCGGGATGTCGAGGAAGTCACGATTCCACACGGCGATGAGACCCATGAGCAGGGGGACGTTGCTCTCCGGGGGTGCCTCCTGGAAGTGGCGGTCCATGGCGTGGAAGCCGGCGAGCATGTCGTCGAAGAGGTCGGGTCCCACGGCGATCATCGTGCTCAGCCCGATGGCGCTGTCCATCGAGTAGCGGCCGCCCACCCAGTCCCAGAACCCGAACATGTTGGCAGTGTCGATGCCGAAGGCGGCGACGCGCTCGGCGTTGGTGGACACGGCCACGAAGTGCCGCTCCACGGCACTCTCGCCGAGCGCCTTCACGATCCAGTCGCGCGCCGCCCGGGCATTGGTGAGCGTCTCCTGCGTGCCGAACGTCTTGGACGCCACGATGAAGAGGGTCTCCGCGGGCTCGAGGCCTCTCAGCGCCTCGGTGATGTCGGTGGGATCCACGTTCGAGACGAATCGGAAGCGCATGTCCCGGTCGGAGTAGTAGCGAAGGGCGACGTAGGCCATCGCGGGTCCGAGGTCGGATCCGCCGATGCCGATGTTGACGATGTTGCGGATCCGCTGGCCGGTCGACCCCGTCCACTGGCCGTCGCGTACTCGAGAGGCGAAGCTGGCCATGCGCCGGAGCACATCGTGGACCTCGGCTCCCACGTCCACGCCGTCGACATCGCGCACGACTCCGGACGGGAGCCGAAGGGCGGTGTGCAGCACCGCGCGGTCCTCGGTGACGTTGATGTGCTTGCCGGCGAACATCGCGTCCCGCCGGGCGAGGACGCCGCGCTCCCCCGCGAGTGCCAGGAGGGCGTCCAGGACCTCGGAGGTCACCCGCTGCTTGCTGAAGTCGACGCGCAGGCCCGCGCCCTCGCGCGTCCACGCCGGGCCGCGACCGGGCTCCGCGGCGAAGATCTCGCGGAGCGTCCGCTCCCGCATCGACGGGGCGAGTGCCAACAGGCGGCCCCACGCGGGGGCCTCGGTCGGGCTGCCGGCTACCGAAGGGCTCATGCCGGCAGCCTTGCACTAGCGTGGGCCCCTCGTACAGCGCTCATGTCGATTCGAGTCGATCCGAGGCGACCCCCCGCGGTCGCCATCGCAGGGAGGAGGCCGGGATGGCCACGTCGAAGCCGATGCAACTGGGCATGGTGGGCCTGGGCCGCATGGGAGCCAACATCGTGCGACGCATCATGCGCGACGGCCACACGGCGGTCGTGTACGACCGCGACCCTGCCGCCGTCGCCGCCCTGGTCGCGGAGGGCGCGATCGGCGCCGCCAGCCTGGAGGAGCTCGCCGCTGCCATGACGCCTCCGCGCGCCGTGTGGGCCATGGTGCCCGCGGGAGCGATCACCGAGGCGGTCGTCGACGACCTCGCGAAGGCGCTCGACTCGGGGGACTCCATCATCGACGGGGGCAACTCCTACTACCGCGACGACATCCGGCGCGCCGCCAAGGTCAAGCCGCTCGGCCTCCACTACATCGACTGCGGAACCTCCGGCGGAGTGTGGGGCCTGGAGCGCGGCTACTCCCTCATGATCGGCGGCGAGGACGACCCGGTGGCGCGCCTCGAGCCGATCTGGGAGTCCATCGCGCCGGGAGTGTCCTCGGCCGAGCGCACCGGGGACCGCACGGGACCACTCGTCGCGGGCGAGGCCGGCTGGCTGCACTGCGGGCCCAACGGGGCCGGTCACTTCGTCAAGATGGTCCACAACGGCATCGAGTACGGCATCATGGCGGCCTTCGCCGAGGGCCTCAACATCCTCAAGCACGCCGACACCGGCCTGCGCACCCGCGAGCAGGACGCCGAGACCGCTCCCCTGGAGCATCCGGAGTACTACCAGTACCGATTCGACCTGCCCGCCATCACGGAGGTGTGGCGACGCGGGAGCGTCATCGGGTCGTGGCTGCTCGACCTCACGGCGCTTGCCCTGAGCAAGTCGCCCGACCTCGCGGAGTTCAGCGGGAGGGTCTCCGACTCGGGCGAGGGGCGCTGGACCTCGATCGCCGCGATCGAGGAGGGGGTCCCCGCGCCCGTCCTCACCGCCGCGGTCTACGAGCGCTTCGAGTCCCAGGGCATGGGCGACTTCGCCAACCGCGTCCTGTCGGCGCAGCGCAAGGAGTTCGGCGGCCACGACGAGAAGAAGGCCTGAGCGCACGCTCCCGGCCGCTCAGGCCAGGTCGACCCCGAGGAGCGCATCGCAGGCCTCCGCCATCTGTCGCGCACCCCGCTGCGTCGATCCTCGCCGCCGCACGTCCTCGGCCCACCGGTCGACCGCCTCCAGCGCCGCGGGCGTGTCGAGATCATCCGAGAGTCGTTCGCGGATGACGTCGATGGCGCGCGCCGCGGCCCCGTCGCCGGCAGAGACGTCGGAGGCGGCGCCGTTAGCTGCTGCGCCGTCCGGGGCCTCACCGCGAGCGATGGCGTCCCGCCAGCGGGCGAGGCGGTCCTGGGCCTCGGCGAGGAGTTGCGGTGTCCACTCCCAGTCGGACCGGTAGTGCTGGCCGAGGAGCGCCAGCCGGATCGCCCGTGGATCCACGCCCTCCTCCCGCAGGCGCGACACGAAGACCAGGTTGCCGCGGGACTTGCTCATCTTCTCGCCGTCGAGTCCCACCATGCCGACGTGGACGTAGTGCCGGGCGAAGGGCCAGTCGGCCGTCATGACCTCCGCGTGGGAGGCCCCCATCTCATGGTGGGGGAAGACCAGGTCGCGGCCGCCGCCCTGCACGTCGAAGCCCATGCCGAGGAAGTCCAGTGCGATGGCCACGCACTCGATGTGCCACCCGGGGCGCCCGTGCCCCAGGGAGGTGTCCCACGCCGGCTCGTCGGGGCGCGCGGCGCGCCACAGGAGCGGGTCGAGGGCATGGCGCTTGCCACTGCGCTCGGGGTCGCCCCCGCGCTCGGCGAACAGACGCACCATCTCCCCCTCGTCCAGGTGCGAGACCTCGCCGAAGAGGCGGTCCGACGTGACGTCGAAGTACAGGTCGCCTTCGAGTTCGTACACGGCCCCCCGCTCACGGAGCCGGTCGACGCAGGCGACCACCGAGGGGATCGACTCCACCGCCCCGATGAAGTCGCGCGGGGGCAGCACCCGCAGGGCCTCCATGTCCCGGCCGTACAGCTCGGTCTCACGACGCGCGATCTCCCGCCAGTCCTCCCCCGTGGCGACCGCGCGCTCCAGGAGGGGATCGTCGATGTCGGTGACATTCTGGACGTAGTGCACGGAATGCCCGGAGTCGATCCAGTATCGCTGGATCATGTCGAAGAAGACGTAGGTCGCCGCGTGGCCCATGTGGGTGGCGTCGTAGGGGGTGATCCCGCACACGTAGATCCGCGCTTCCGCCCCGGGCGCCGTGGGCCTCACCTGCTGCGTCGCCGAATCGAAGAGCCTGAGCGCCGGGCCCTCGCCGGGCAGGCGAGGCACCGCGGGCGCCGACCACGATTGCACCCGCGCAGCCTAGGCGACCTGTCCGCCGGTGCCGAGCGCCGCCGGGCCCGGGGCTACATCGCGGGCCAGGGCAGCGCGGGCCATCCGCCGTACGGGACGGGGAAGGCACCCTCCGCCAGAAGGTGATCGAGGCGATCGAGGACGGAGATCACCTCGGCGCGGCTGAGGCGAGCCAGCCCGGGCGCAGCCTCGGCGAGGGAGGCCTCATCGGCCGCCGGGCCATTGCGGAACCGCTCGAGCGTCTCGCGCTCCTCTGCGGCCAGGGGTTCCCCGGACCAGCCCCACAGCACCGTGCGCACCTTGTCCTCCACGTGGAAGGTCAGCCCGTGGTCGATGCCGGCGAGCCTTCCTCCGGGGTCACGCAGCGCATGGCCGCCCTTGCGGTCGGTGTTGTTGGCGATGAGATCGAACAGCGCGAGCCTCCGCAGG
>JBJTJS010000398.1:0-5961 GCA_046096085.1 bacterium | reverse complement strand
GTCCCGGGCGAGGTCCCAGTTCACCGGGCCCTGGCTGCCGCCCCCCTGGAGCAGCTGGCCGAGTTGCTGGAGCATCGCCCCGAGCTGGTTCATGTCCATGGGGGTCACGTCGCCGGGCTCGCCATCGGGCAGCGGGCGCCTCATCGCCTCGGTGAAGCGCATCATCCCGGTCACGGACTCGTGGGTGTCCACGGTGCGGCGGGGGCGGCTGCGCATGGCCGCCCACCCGAGGGCGAGCAGCGTCGCCCCGATGGGGATGAGCCACCACAGCAGCGCGGACACGGGATCCTCCTCGACCCGGGCGGTCCGGGCCGTCCCAGGGTACGCCCCCGCCCGGGGACCCGGCGACCTCGGCCATGGCCCCGTCCCTGGTCCCGGCGTACCGTGAGGGCCATGCCCTCACGCCTCGTCGACGCCTGCCTGACCCCGGGAGACCTCCCATGAGCACCCCGCCCCCCTTCGGCTTCGGGCTGCCCGGCGAGCCCGGCGACGTGAACCCCATGGACATGAACCAGCTCGGGGCGATGCTCCAGCAACTCGGCCAGCTGCTCCAGGGGGGCGGCAGCCAGGGCCCGGTGAACTGGGACCTCGCCCGGGACACCGCGCGCCAGGAGTCCGCCAGCGCCGGGGACCCGTCGGTCACCGACGCCCAGCGACGCGATGTCGAGCGGGCCGTCGACCTCGCCCAGGTGTGGCTCGACCCGGCCACGGCGTTCCCGATCTCCTCGGCCGGCTGCAGTGCGTGGAGCCGGGCGGAGTGGATCGAGGAGACCTTCCCGGCGTGGCAGCGCATCGTCACGCCGATCGCCGAGCAGGTGAACGCCGTGCTCGCGCCGTCGGCGGACGACACGGGGGCCGGTGCCGCAGGGGTGCCGGCGGCCCTGGCCGAGATGATGCCCGAGGGCCTGCCGCCCGAGGCCGCCGCCCTCATCGGCCCGATGCTCGGCATGGCGCGACAGCTGGGCGCCTCGATGTTCGGCCTGCAGGTCGGTCGCGGCATCGGCGCGCTGGCCGGCGAGGTGGTCGGCGCCGCGGACGTCGGCGTACCGCTCACGACCTCGCACCGCCCCGTGCTGCTGCCCGCCAACCTCGACGCCTTCGCCGAGGGTCTTGGTGTCCCGCTCGACGAGGTGCGCCTCTACCTCGCCCTGCGCGAATGCGCCCACCAGCGGCTGTTCGCCCACGTGCCGTGGCTGCCCGCGCGGCTCGAGGGCGCCGTCGACGCCTACGCCCGCGGGATCCGTGTCGACAGCGGGCGCCTGGGCGAGACGATGCGGTCCCTGGACCCCTCGGCGCTGTCCGACCCCTCCCGGCTCGGCGAGGCCCTCGGCGACGACATGTTCCAGATGGAGGACACCCCCGAGCAGAGGCTCGCGCTGCAGCGTCTCGAGACCCTCCTCGCCCTCATCGAGGGCTGGGTGTGTGACGTGGTCGGCGCCGCGGCCGGCGCGCTTCCGTCCGCGGATCGCCTGAGCGAGGCCGTACGCCGGCGACGCGCTGCGGGCGGACCCGCGGAGAAGACCTTCGCCTCGCTCGTGGGGCTGGAACTGCGTCCGCGCGCGCAGCGCGAGGCGACGACGCTGTGGGCCGCCGTGCGCGAGCGGCGCGGCGTGGCCGGCCGGGATGCCCTGTGGGACCACCCCGACCTGCTGCCCGACCACGAGGACCTCACCGACCCCGTGGCCTTCCTCGACCGCAGCGAGGGCCCGCCGCTCATGCCGGGCGAGGCGGATGCCGGGGAGTGAGGACCTGCGCGCGGCCGCCCTGCACGAGCTCCACGCATGGGCGCCCACTGACCGCGGGCAGGCGGATCTGCGCGCGATCTACGTCGCGCACCTCGACGAGCACGTCGACGGTGTGTGGCGCGAATGCCGCGCCGGCCATGTGACCGCGAGCGCGATCATCGTCGATCCCGTGCACGAGCGGGTGCTGCTCACGCTGCATCCCCTCGTCGGACGCTGGCTGCAGACCGGGGGTCACTGCGAGCCGGCCGACGTCGGGCTGCCGGAAGCCGCACTGCGTGAGGCTCGCGAGGAGGGCGGCATCGACGACCTCGTCGTCGTCCCCGGCATCGTGCGACTGGACCGTCATGAGGTGAGGTGCCGTTCCGACCTGCTCCACCACCTCGACGTGCAGTACCTCGTCGTCGCGCCCGCGGGGGCCGTGCACCGGCGCTCGGCGGAGTCCCTGGACCTGGCGTGGTGGCCGTGGGAGGCGCTGCCGGAGCCCACCGACGAGTCCGTCCGTCTCCTCGTGCGCGCGGCACGCGCACGCCTGGAGGGTCCGGGTCCGGCGTCCTGGGACGGGACACCCGGCTGAGGGAAATTCTTCATCCACAGCCGGTGGACGAAGACGCCCCACGTCAGGGGCGTGCCACGGGTCCGGCGAGGCTCTCCGGGCAGGCGCGTGTCCACGGGCCGTCCACAGAGGAGGAGGCGGCCCTCCCCAGGGCGTCACCAGGTCGTCCCCAGGTCATCCCCAGGCCGCGGAGATCGAGCGTTGACGGCGTACCCGAGCGGGCCTAGGTTCGCTCCCGGCCCCCGGGATAACCGGCCACGTGCGCAAGGGGAAGGCGCGCGAGGACTGAGCGACCCGGGGGCTTCCCCATGCTCTCGCCCCCGTCCGATGCGGGCGTGATCCCCAGGAAAATATGGAGATTACGGTCAAATCGGGCAAGACACGTCCCACGGTCCCCCCTCATGGGCGCTTCCTGGCCTAGTGTGGCGGCGGATCGCAGCCCCCCGGGGCGGATCCCCTAGCGTGAGGCGCCGCCTCACGGGCTCGATCGCGAGACTGAGGAGGACGGCTATGGCCGAGTCGTACACGGGTGAGGCGTACTGCGTGAAGTGCAAGGAGAAGCGCGAGTTCACCGGGAACGTGGAGGAGACCAACGGACGTCGCTTTGCCAAGGGCATCTGCCCGGTGTGCGGCACCAAGGTCACCCGCATCCTCGGGAAGGCCTGACCTGACCCCACGCGACGGCGGGGATCGTCCCCGTGTCGTCGCAGACGTCCTCGACGGCGTCGACGGCCCTGGGCTCGTCGGCGCCGTCGAGCGTCTGGTGGCCGTCCCCTCGATGGGCGGCACCGATGCGGAGGCCGAGGTCCAAGACCTGCTCGCCGACGCATGGCGCGCCGACGGGCTCGACGTCACCTCCTGGGACCTCGACATCGCGGCCCTGTCCGCCGAGCCGGACTTCCCCGGCATGGAGGTGCACCGATCGGGCGCGCGCGGTGTCGTCGCCCGCCTCCCCGGCTCCGGTGACGGTCCCACCCTGCTGCTCCTCGGTCACACCGACGTGGTGCCGCCCGGGGACCTCGCCGCGTGGAGCGGCGACCCCTTCCTGCCGCGGAGGTCGGGCTCGAGCATCATCGGCCGGGGCACCTGCGACATGAAGGCCGGCACCGCGGCCATGTGGTACGCCGTGCGCGCCCTGCAGCGCTCCGGCGCCCGGCTGCGCGGCGATGTCGTGCTGGCGGCAGTGTCCGGCGAGGAGGACGGCGGGCTCGGGACGTATGCGCTGCTGCGCCGCGGCGTCACCGCCGACGCCTGCATCATCCCCGAGCCCACCGACCTCGATCTCGTGCCCGCCAACGGCGGTGCCCTGACGTTCCGCCTGCGGGTGCGTGGGCGGGCGACCCACGCCTCCCGCCGCAACGAGGGCGTGAGCGCGATCGAGAAGTTCACGGCCGTCCAGGAGCGGCTCCGCCAGCTCGAGCGGGATCGCAACGCGGAGGTCGATCCCGTCATGGAGCGCTGGGACATTCCCTATCCCCTGTCGGTGGGCACGATCCACGCCGGGGACTGGGCCTCCACGGTGCCCGACCTGCTTGTGGCCGAGGGTCGCCTCGGCGTCGCCCTCGACGAGCCCGCGGACCATGCCCGTGCCGACTTCGAGGAGGCCCTGGCCCTGCTGTCCCTCGAGGACCCCTGGTTCGCCGACCACCCCGTCGAGGTGGAGTGGTGGGGAGGCCAGTTCGCCCCGGGCCGCACGCCGCCGGATGACCCCGCGGTCGCACTGCTGTCCCGCGTTCACGGAGACCTGAGCGGCCAGCGGCCCGCCTGCTACGGCGCCCCCTACGGCTCCGACCTGCGCCTCCTCGCCGGCTCCGGAATCCCCACGGTGCAGTTCGGGCCCGGCGACAGCCGCGCCGCGCACGCACCGGACGAATGGGTCGACGTCGACGACATCGTCGCCTGCGCGCGCACGCTCGCGGCCTACGCCGTCGAGTTCTGTGGCGTCCGCGACTGAGCGTGTGGACAGCGCCGGCGCCCGGTCCGTCCTCCGTGCCACAGTGACCGCATGCCCGCGCACCCCGCGCTCCCCGAGCGGCCCTGGCTTCGCGATGACGTGCCGTGGGCGTGGCGTGACGACGACACGCTGCAGGTCGGCGACGGCGATCGGCTCCTGCTGCTCCCCGCAGTGTCCCCCGCTGCGGCGGACTGGCTCGCCTCGCTGCGCGGCGAGCGCTCCCTCGCCGCGGTCATCGCGGCGGCTCGCCGCGCCGGCATCCCCGGCCCCCTGGCGCGCCGACTGCTCCGCGCGCTGACGTCAACCGGGGCCCTCGACGACGCTGCCGCGATGCCGGAGTCCCTGCGCTGCGCCCACCCCCTCATCCGCGAGCAGCTCTCCCACGATCTCGCGGCGGCTCGGCAGGTCCATGGCTCAGCCTCGGCCGCCGCCCGGGCGATCGACCGCAGACGCGCTGCCAGCGTGTCGGTGCACGGCACCGGGCCCACCGCGGACGCCGTCTGCGTGATCCTCGGCCAGGCCGGCGTCGGCACCGTGCTGCGCGAAGGACCTGGCTCGTCGTCGTCGCGCCGCCAGCGACGTGCCAGCGCACAGCGCTCCGTCGCCGTTCTCGCTGATGCGGTCCACCCCGATGTCGTCGACGACCTCGGCGCGATCTCGCTCGACCTACCGCACCTTCCGGTGCTGGCCCACGGTGCGCGCGCCGTCATCGGCCCCTTCGTGGTCCCCGGGCTCACCGGCTGCCTGCGCTGCTCGGACTTGCATGCGCGAGACGCGGACCCGGCCTGGCCGCGACTTGCCGTGCAGTGGGCGAGCCGGCGTCCGTCGCGCTCCCCCGCCGACTCCGCCCTCGCGCAGCTCGCCGCCTCCTGGGCGGCGCTGGCGGTGCTGGGCTGGATCGAGGCGGATGGCGCGCGTGCGCTGCAGTCGGGCACATGGCCTCGCGGCTGGCCCGATGCAGGCGGCCCACTCGTCGGTGGCCGTCTCGTCGTGCGACTGCCCGGTGGCGGGGTCAACCGCGAGGTCCGTCACCCGCATCCCCTCTGCGGGTGCCGCTGGCCCTCGGCCGCCTAGGTGCAGCAGGTCTCGAGGTCGCCGAGGTGATCGCGCACGCACGCCGGGCACGCACGCGCCGGCCGAGGGGCGCAGTCGACCAGGGCCCAGGTGGCGACGGCGGCCTCGGCAGCCTCAGCGCTGCGGCCGCACCAGCAGCACGCCATCGTGGCTGTCGCTTCATCCATCACTCGTGTCACAGACACGGCTCCATGATGACCCAGCCGTGCGCGCATCGCAATCATGTCGCGGCTCTGTCTGGTTCGTGTCTCGTCAGGAGGTGTCAGGGTCGAGGCCGGGTGGGTGTGTGGTGTGGGTGTGGTGGTGGGGGGAGTGGAAGTGCAGGGCGGTGTTGGGGTTGCCGGTGATGCGCCATCGGTGGTCGTGGATGTGGTGGTGGTGGTAGCGGCATAGGCCGGTGAGGTTGTCGGGGGTGGTGGGTCCGCCGCGGGAGTGGTAGCGGATGTGGTGGATTTCGTCGATGCGTTGCTTGCAGTGGGGGAATCGGCAGTGCTGGTCGCGGGTGAGGATGGCGCGTCGTAGGGCGGGGTGGATGACGCGGGTGCGGGGGAGCATGGCGATGAGTTGTCCGTGGCGGTCGATGAGGAGGGGGCGGAGGGAGGCGTCGCAGGCGAGGCGTTGGACGGTGTTGGCGG
>JBJTJS010000397.1:0-14454 GCA_046096085.1 bacterium | reverse complement strand
GCGGTGCTCCTCGTGCCCCGCTGACCTCCCCCGGCCCGCCTGGCCTCAGGGGCCCCTGGCCCGGCGGGCGACGTTCGCGGTCAGGGGGCCAGGGGCGGACGCCTCGGGTTAGGGTCGAGGCCATGCGCCCACTCGCCCTGGTCTCGGCCGCCGCCCTCGTCCTCGGTGCCGCCCTCGCCGGGTCGGCCGTCACGGCGACGGCCCAGCCGGCCGCCCAGGGCCCCGGCGTCCCGGCCCCGCGGGCGTGGGCCGCCCCGCCTGCCCTGCCCCTCGCCACGTCCGCGCCCATCCCGGGCGGCCGCGCCGACCTCATGGCCCGGGCGAGCGAGGTCGACACCTCGGCGTTCAACCCCGACGTGACCTTCTTCGCCGGGCTGCCGAGGCGCTCCGCGGACCTCACGGACATGGCGCTCAAGGTCTCCACGCCGGCCCGCCTCAGCTACCGCGACCACATCACCCTCGAGGAGGCGGCGAAGGCGTACGGCGCACGCTCGGGCCCGGTCAAGCAGTTGCAGCAGGCCGCGGCGGAGGCCGGGGTGACCGTCGAGATCGACAACTCCGGCGTCTTCGCCCGTATGACCGCGCCGCTCTCGCGCTGGGAGAAGCTCTACGGCACCAAGGCCAAGGTGGTCTCGCCGACCGCGGCCGAGCCGTACCACGTCATCGCCTTCGCCGACAAGGACTCGTTCCTCGGCGCCCCGCGGGCGTTCGAGCCCATGGTGCGCGAGTGGGTGGCGCTGTACGCCCTGTACGCCGCCAAGGCCGACGTGCAGGGCTACGACGCGGGCACCGCGGAGGAGTTCGCCGGGCTCCTGGCGTCCGCCGGCGAGCCGCGGAAGTGGCCGAGGAACGGCGGCACCCTGCCGACGGGCACCTGCGACGCTCCCGCGCTCGCCGACGGCAAGGTCTACGCCCCCGGGCAGCTGCGCGCCGCCTACGGCTCGGACAGCCTGGCCTCGCGCGGATGGACCGGCAAGGACACCCGCCTGGCCATCGTGTCCCTCGGCGACGGCTTCAGCCTGGACGACCTGCGAGTCGCCGCGGACTGCTTCGACTACCGCCAGCCCAAGGTCGGCGTGCGACTCGGCACGGGGATCGGGCAGAAGTTCCTCAACTACGGCGCCGAGGCGCACCTCGACATCATGACGTCGGCCGCCGTGCTCCCCCAGGCCGAGTCGATCCGCGTCATCCAGGTCGCGGGGCTCGGCCAGGGCTTCGTCGACGGCATCGCCCGGTCCCTGGACCGCGACGGCCGCGGCCGGGTCGCGAACGACGTCGTCTCCATCTCGTACGGCACCTGCGAGGCCGAGTACAAGGCCGACTTCGGGCCCTTCATGGCGCTCATCGAGGACCTGCTCAAGATGGGCACCGTCATCGGCACCAGCTTCCTCGTCGCCGCCGGCGACAACGGCACGTCGATGTGCGGCCCCGTCGCCTCCCTCGAGGCGCAGGCGCCGCTGGTGTGGTACCCGGCCAGCTCGCCGTGGGTCACCGCGGTCGGCGGCACGCGACTCACGGTGGGCGAGGACAACGAGCGCACCGGCGAGGTGGCGTGGAACGACATGCCGTACGTCGGGGGATACGACCCGCCGCCGGATCCGGGCCCCGCTGGCAGCGGCGGCCCGAGCGCGGTGTTCCCCCGCCCGTGGTACCAGCGCGGGGCATCCCTCACCGGACCGCGACTCGTGCCGGACGTGTCCCTGCTCGGGGCCATGCGCCCGGGCTGGCCGCTCGTGTACGACGGCGAGGTCTACACCGTGGGCGGCACCAGCGGGGGGACGCCGTTCCTCGCGGCCAACATCGCCCTGATGACCGCGCACGAGCGCAGCCGAAACTATCCGACGCTCGGACTGCTCAATCCGTGGTTCTACCGCCTCTCGGCCAACCTGGCGGAGCCCCCGTTCTTCGATGTGGTGCGCGGCAACAATGCCGTGCAGCCCGTCGCGTGCTGCGTCGCCTACCGCGGCTACGACATGGCCACCGGCATCGGGGTGCCCATGCTCGGGCTCCTGTCGCGGCAGATCGTGCCGCCGCCCGGCTGAGGCCCGCCGCCAGGCTGATGACCTAGGAACCGAGCGCCGCCACCCGCCGGTCGAGGTCGTCGAGGGACGCATCGATGCGCGACCACAGGTCCAGGTCGTCCTGGTCGTGCTGGCGCAGTAGATCCTCCGCGACGATCTCCGAGGTGGCGACGATCATGTCGGACAGAATCGGCGCGGCCTCCTCCGCGTTGACGCGCGGGCCGGGTCGCTCCCAGATGCCGCGGGGCTCCGTGGCCGCCGCCGTGACCGCCCCGACCGCGGCGGTGCGCGCGGAGAGCACCGCGGCGCGCACCTGGGGCAGATCCGTGCCTGAGCGCACGGCGCCCGCGTAGTCGCGCAGGGCCGCGCAGGTGCGTCGCATGGCGTCGACGGCCGCCGTACCGCTGCGCCTCGGGCGCACCAGGGACACGAGGAGCACCCAGGCACCGGCCGCCACGGTGGCGAGGAGCCGCACGACGATGTTGGCCGCCTCGACGTCGCCCGACATGTAGTCGCTGAATAGGACGAACAAGGTGATGCCGATGACGGCGAGGGGGTAGTTCGCCCACAGGTACGCGATGGCCAGCCAGGCGGCGAAGGCGGTGCCGAGGGCGAGCAGGACCTCCGGGACCGAGGTCTGGGCGAAGAGCGCGATGCACGCGCCGGCGACGAGGACACCGGCGATGGTCCCCAGGATGCGCATCGTCACCCGGTTGACGGTTCCGGAGAGGTCGGGCTTGGCGATCCAGGCGACGGTCAGCGGAAGCCAGAAGGCGTGGGGGAATCCGGCGGCCACCGCCACCGCGGTCGCGACCCCGAAGGCCAGGGTGAGCCGCAGGGCGTGCTCGGCGACGGCGTCCCCCCAGTGCAGGTGGGAGCGGAGCCGATCGGTGACGGACGGTCGAGGGATGCGGACGGTCCGCACCTCGGCGCGTCGCCCGACGGGCCACGGCTGCTCGAGCAGGAGCGCCGTCCCGCGAAGCGCCTGGACGCACTCGGCGCGCATCGTGGCGATCCGGGGCGAGGCCAGCGGCAGGGACTGCAGTTCCCGGATCCGGGCGTCGAGGTCGCTCCCGCGCCGGCGATGGTGCAGCATCTGGGCGGCCGCGGTCGCGGCAGGCCCCAGGGCCTCCCGCAGTGCGCGGGCGTCCTCGGGGACCTCCTGCTCCTCGGCGAGCACGCCGAGGAGTGCCAGGCGGATCCGCTCGGCGTTGGCGAGGAGCCCGTCGAACCAGGCGCGGGTCGCTCCCGCGCACCCGGCCTGGTCGACGAGGCCGTGGGCGGTGAGGACGGCGGCGGCGACAGTGGGAGCGGCGAGTTCCACGCCGGATTCCCGCGTCGCCTGGGCGATCTCCGCGTAGCACCGCGAGACCGCCTGGCGCTCGGAATCGAGCAGGCGCAGGGGGAACGGGAGCGAGATGATCGCCATGGCCAGGATCCCGCCCCCGACGTACAGCGCGGCATCGAGGACGGCGATCCCGGTGCCGACCGGGCTGCCCGCGTAGCACGCGAAGAGGACGAGCGTCAGCGTCCCGAAGAAGCCGCCGGGGAGGCCGAGGGCCGCGGCGAAGCCGCACGCGAGCGCGAGGACGATCGCCGTCGCGACATGTAGCGCCCCGTTGACGCCCACGAGTCCGCCGATGAGGACCCCCAGGCTGGTCCACAGCAGTCCCCAGGCCATGAGTCGCAGCCGGTTGCGGGAGGAGCCGGGCAGGTCGGCGATGCTCACGAACAGCAGCCCCATGGTCACCGACACGGATTCGGGGACTCGGTCCAGGGAGATGCCGGCGAGCAGGATGACCAGGGTGCCGAGGCCGGTCCGCAGCGCGCCCGCGACGCTCACCTGCGAGCGCTGGACGCGCCGACAGGCACGGAGCGCATTCTGGGCCGTCGTGCGCGCCGGCGTTGCCACCCGACGAGTATGGACCGGGCTGGTACGGTCGGGGCGCTTTCGGACACTCAGGGCACCCGGTCGCCGCCGGTCCCCCCGGCCCCATCGAAGGAGAACAGCATGAAGCGAGCACGAGTCCTCACCATGGGAGCGGCCGCACTGGCCGCCGTGTCCCTCGTCCTGACCGGTTGCGGGGGGAGCGGGGGCGGGGGCGGCGACAGCGAGGCGCTCGTGAACGAGCTCATGAGCGAAATCGAGGCCGACGGTGACCTGACCCAGGAGCAGAAGGACTGCCTGCGCGGGAAGTTCGGCACCTTCAGCGCGGACGAGCTCACGCTGATGAAGGAGTCGGAGAACCAGGAAGACGTCCCGGCCGAGCTCCAGGAGCGTCTCATCAACGCGATCACCGAGTGCGTGATGGCCGGCATGGAGACGACGGCCCCGTAGGCGTAGGCCCGGGCCGCGTCAGTGCGGCTTGCGCGCGCGCAGCGTGTAGGTCATGGGCAGGCGCTCGCGGCCTTCGGCGAGTCGCCATTCGCCGTGTTCGTCCGCGACGAGCTTGCCCGGGAGCGCCTCCCAGGGGCAGGAGTCGTGCTCGACGAGTGCCTCGATGGCCAGGCCCTCGGCGAGGAGCGCGGTGACCGTCTCCCCGAGGCCGTGGTTCCAGGAGTGGGAGACGGACGCCACGAAGGTCGTGTCCACCTCCAGGTAGGAGCCGTCGTGATCGTCCGTGGTGGGCTCGTCGGTCTCGAAGTAGGGGTAGTGCACGACCAGGGCGTCATCAGCCTGCTCGTCGATAGTCCACATCATGGGGTGTCCCTCCCGGATGAAGAGGAAGCCCCCGGGGGCGAGCAGGTCGGCGACGACGCGCGCCCAGGCGCGGACGTCGGGAAGCCAGCACAGGGCCCCGATGCCGGTGAACACGAAGTCGAAGGTGCCCGCGCCGAGCACGCGAGTGGCGTCGTACGCATCAGCCTGGACGAAGTCGATCTCGGCCCCCGTTGCCTGCGCCAGTTGCCGCGCCTGCTCGAGGGATGCGCCGGAGAAGTCGAGCCCGGTCATCCAGGCTCCCAGACGGGCGAGCGACACGGTGTCGGTGCCGATGTGGCACTGCAGGTGGAGTCCGCGCAGACCTTGGACGCTGCCGAGGAGCGGCAGGTCGAATCGGACGACGTCGCTGAGGTAGTCGGGGTCGTCGAGGAACGCGTCGACGCGGTACCCCTCCGCGCGAGCGTGCGCGGGCGCGCGCTCGTCCCACGCGGCGAGGTTGTCGCGGTAGTGCTCGGGCCGGATCACCGTGGACTTCGCCCGCTTGGTCACGCCGGCACCCTACCGAGGGAGGCTGCGGGGACCCCGGTCTGGACTTCGGAGTGGCGACGGGAGAGGCTCGACCCATGAGTACCGAGGAGGTGGCGGAGGAGGCCTCCTCGACGTCGTCGGGGGGATGGCAGACGGCGAAGAAGGTCCTGCCGAAGGTGGTCCTCACCATCGTGGGCCTGCTCGTGGCGTACTACATCTTCAAGTACCTGGCCGACAGCATGGGCGGGTTCGAGTCCGGCATCAAGGCGGCCTTCTCCATGCCGACGGGCTGGACCGTGGCGGCGATCCTCGCGAGCATCTTCGCGATCCTGGTGTACCCGCTGACGGCGATGGCGGCCATTCCGCACCTGGGCTACGGCCCGGCGTTCGTCGATCGGCAGGGCGGGTTCGCGATCTCCACCACGATCCCCTTCGGCGGTGGCCCGATCGCGGTGGGGACGCAGTACGCGATCCTCGCCCGGTACGGCGTCGAGCAGCGTCTCGCAGCAGCCGCGGTGGCTGCGGACGCGATCTGGACCTACCTCATGACCTTCGGCGCGCCGGGAGTGGCGCTCATCCTGCTGTGGATCTTCGAGCGGCGGGCACTCTCGGGTGACGAGTGCGGCGACATCCCGTGCAGCCTGATCGACATCATCTGCGTGGTCGCGGGCCTGGTGTGCCTGGTGTCCATGATCGGCATCGCGTTCGTCCTGCGCAGCCGCACCAATGCGGAGCGCGTGGGGAACTTCGCACAGGGTGTCATCGGCGGAGTGTTCCGGCTCATCAAGCGCACCCCTCCGAACGTCGTCGAGTCCGTCGTGGGGTTCAACGACACGGCTGCGGAGATGGTGGGCACTCGCTGGGTGCCCATCACGCTGACGAACATCCTCGCGCAGATGGCGCCGCTGCTCGTGATCCTGGCCACCCTGCAGGGGGTGGGTGCCGGCGACATCAGCGTCCTCGAGGCGTTCGCGGCCTACTCCGTGGCCCTGCTCCTCACGACCGTCCCGCTCGCGCCGGGGGGTGCCGGCTCGGTCGACATCGTCCTCATCGGCATGCTCGTGGCGTTCGGCGCGGACCCGGCGCAGGCCACGGCCGTCGACATCGTGTGGCGCGCCTTCTGCTTCCTGCCGCAGATGATCGTGGGGTGGATCGCGGTCCTGGTGTTCCTCGTCGAGCGCCGCATCGCCCGCCACCGCCAGCAACGTCAGCCCGTCTGAACGGGGCTAGTGGTCGGTGTCGGCGGGGACGCCGCGGAAGATGAGCAGGGAGACCACCGTCCAGATCGCGAAGGTGGCCGCGATGGGCCAGACGACGACGTAGCTGCCCATGAGGAAGCCGAAGACCGCGGTCACCAGCGCCACGAACACGAGACCGAAGATGACGGCCTGGATCATGTGGGTCTTCTCGGCGTGCCCCTGGGGCTGCCCGTGCCCGGACTGATGGGCCTGCACGGTGTCCGCGTCCTGCTGCGACATGGCGCCTCCTGGGTGGTCGTCGCCTCGATGCTAGCCGTCCCTTCGGCGCGCATCCGGGGGGCCCGGCCCGGTAGCGTCCCGGGAATGCGAACGCAGGACCCCCGGGTCACCGTCGTCCGGGTGGCTGCGGCCGCCGCCGCCTGCATGACGATGGTCCTGGCGCTGACCGCGTGCGCCTCCGGGGATGCCTCGGGCGATGCCGCGTCCCCCGCCCCGACGAGCGCGGCACCGGAGTCTGCTGCACCGGAGTCTGCTGCACCGGAGACGGCTGCACCTGAGCCTGCTGCACCGACGGCGGCTGCCCCGGAGCGCGGTCCGCAGTACGTCGCCGACGCCATCCTGGCCGAGCTCACGTCGGGCGGCGACACGACGCTCACCGACCAGCTGGTCACCATCGCGATGAGCCCCGTCACCCGCCAACTCACCGAGCAGCTGGGCCTGAAGGCCCAGCTGAAGACGAAGGGCGACGCCGTGCTCCTGGTGATCTCGGGCGGCGACGTGCGATGCACCGTGTCCGCGAGCGATCCGCCCCGCCCCTCGCGCGGGGTGTCCTGCCGCTAGTCCGCCTGCCACTCCAGGGGGCAGTCCACCCGCGACGCGGGCAGGCGGCCCTGGCTGAGGTAGCGATCCACGGGCGCGTCCACGCACGGTGTCGTGCGGCCGAAGGCGATGTGATGCGCGCCGTCGTACATCACCGTCCGCGAGCCGGGGAAGGCGGCGGCCATCTCCGCAGCCGCGGTCCAGGGGGTCCTGTTGTCCGCGAGGGAGTTGACGACGAGCGGAGGAGTCGCGAGCGTCGTCGGGCCCCGCGGCTCCAGGGGCTGGCCGAGTGCGGGCACGCCCGCGCACTGCGCCCCCTCCCGCAGCGCCGCCTGCGCGGCGTGGACGCCGCCGATGAGCTCCGCGGTCCGCGTGACCCAGACGAGGTAGTCGCGGTCGGGCCGGTCGGGGAAGTCGGCGCAATTGACGTAGGTGTAGAGCGGGGGCAGCCAGTTGCGCACGGTGGGCTCGTCGCCCACGGTGCCGGCGACCGCGGCGGCGGTGGCGCGACGCTCCTCGGGGTCCTTCGCGGCGAGAGCCGCGTCCACCGTGTCCAGCAGGACGCCCATCGACGGCCAGGTGCTGTGGAACGACGCCCACTCGAGGAGCCTCTTGCCGACGTCGAATCGGGTGATGCGGTCGCCGCCGTGCCGGATCGACTTCATGTCGAGCGCCGACATCACCTCGCGGTAGAGCGCGGGGTACCTCGGGCCGAGCGCATCGAGGGCGGTCTCGATGGCGAGCCGGTCGTCCCACGTGTGCTCCCACGCCCACAGGCGGATCGTGGAGCGCGGCGAGACGTTGCCGTCCAGCACAAGTCTCCCCACCCGGTCGGGGAACGCCTGCGCGTAGGCGCGCCCGACGGTGGTGCCGTAGCTCTGGCCGATGAAGCTGATGCGCTCCTCTCCCAGGGCGGCACGCAGGGCGTCCAGGTCGCGGACGACCTGCCAGGTCCCCACGTTCCCGGCGTGCTCGGCGTTGAGCGCGAGGCACTCCTCGGCCGCGTCCTCGTGCGCGTCGACGTACTCGTCGACCCAGGCCTCCCAGTCCACCGGGCCCGTGGCGGGGGGCTCGAGCGCCGCCACCTTGCAGCCGAGGATCTCCGGCTCGGAGCCCCCGACCCCGCGCGGGTCGAAGGCGACGATGTCGAAGCGATCGCGAACCTCCTGCGGCAGCAGGGACTGGATCCACAGGATGTTCTCGTACCCGCTGCTCCCGGGCCCCCCGGGATTGAACGTGAGGATCCCCTCGCGCAGCCGGGGCTTCTCCGCGGGGATCCGGGCGAGGGCGAGCCGGTACGTGGACTCCGGGTCCGACATGTCGCCCGGGTCTGCCCAGTCGCGGGGGACCGTGAGGGTTCCGCAGGTCGAGCCGGACGGGAGCCAGTCGCCGCAGTCCTCCCAGGTCGCGACGGCCTCGGGAGCGCCGTCGGGGGCGGCCTGTGCCGCGGGCGACCCCAGGGCGGGGATGCCGGCGGCCACGAGGGCGAGCACGGCGCAGGCGACCGGGAGCCGGCCGTGGGCGGGGGGCACCCCTCCACTGTAGGTCGCGGGAGGGCCGCGTTGCCCGAGGGCGGGGGAGCGCCTAGGGGCGCCGGAACGCGACGTACTGCCAGTCCTGCTGGAAGTACAGGATGACCGCCTGGCGGCCGCTGCCGGCGATCTCCGGGGAGAGCCCGTCGTAGGAGTTGCCATCGCCGACCCGCTGGATCGGACTGGACTCCAGGCGGGCGGTGTCGCGGTCGATGGAGGACGTGACGGCGTAGAGGTACTGGATGTCCTCGAGCGACTCGGAGGCGTCGTCCTCGTAGGTGCGGTTGATCTCGAGGGCGATCGACCAGCCCTTCGCGCCATCGGACATCCGCTGTGCGGTGATGCCCATGCTGAAGATCCGCGTCTGGTCGCCGGAGATCACCGGCGCCCGGAACGTCTTCGTCTCGAGGACGCCCCTGTGCCGCACGGAGAGCCTGAGCCGCTCCTCGTCCGGCGAGAGGGAGGCGACCGCGACGGCACCGCCGCTGATCGAGACGAGCGGACGGGTGGTCGCGTAGCCGAGGTACTTCCCGCGGTACGTCGCATCCGGGCGCAGCCGCGCGATCCACGGGTCGTGCTCGTACCACCACGGCTCCATCGCGGGCACGAACGCCGCGGCGACGTCGCCCCTCTGCTCGGACACCCCGAGGAGGGTCACCGGGGCGGTCTCGCCGTCGCCGAGTGGCATCGTGACCTCGCGGGGCTGCGTCCAGCCCCCCTCCTGCGTCCACGTGGTGACCCACGTTCCCGTGGCCACGCGGATCCATTGCTCGCGAGGATGCTTGATGCGGATGTCGCGGACGTAGTGCAGGGCGTAGCCGTCCTCGCCGTACGGCACGAGGCTCACCCACGCGAGACGTCCGTCGCCCGGGGCGACGGGCACCGGCGCGCAGCCCGACCACGTGCCCTGGGCCGCGTCGAACGTGGCGAACCTGATGCGGATCTTGCTCGCGGTCCGGTAGTCGATCCACGCGCTCATGGCGGATGCCCCGCGATGGCCGACGGCGAGCGCGGCGGAGGTGATCCCCTTGCTGGCCGGGTAGTTGCGCTCCCGCCACGTGTCGCTGCCGGCCCGACGGCAGCTCACCGTCATCGTCGTCGTGCTCCCGCCGGGGAACCAGCGCGCGCAGAGGTCACCGCGCGCGTTGCCGACGGGATAGATCGCGTCGGCGTCCTCGGCGAGCGTGGTCCAGTCGCTCCAGGTGCCGCTGCCGGGGTCGTACGAGCGATAGCGCGGGCCGTAGAAGACGGTGGCCTCGCCCGACGACGGCATCGTCACGGTGCTGTACTCGCGGTAGTCCTTGATGACGGGCCGTTGCGGTGCGTCCCAGGTGTTCTCCGACGCGGCGCTGCGCGGAGCGGGGCTGCCCATCGCCGGGCCGGCGAGTGACGGGGCGATGAGGACCGACAGGCCGGCGGTCGCGGCAGCGAGGGAGCGGGCGACGCGTCGGGGGTCGGCCATGGGGGCATCCTGCCAGACGTGGCGGCCCGGCGCCCCCTTCGCCGCGACCCGCGGTGGCGCCCGTCCAGCCGTGGAGGCCGCCCGTCGAACGCGGTCGGGACCGGCCCGGAGCCCAGGGGGCGAGGGCCCCCGGGGGCGATAACGCAGCCTCAGTTCGCCCCGGTGACCGGGCATGCGCCCGCGCGATTTCCTACCGTCGCCGCATGACCTCACGTCGTCGGTCCGCCCTCGTGCCCGTGTCGGCTCTCACCGCGGCACTCACCGGCGCCGCCCTGCTCACGGCCGCCGTACCCGCTCAGGCGGCGGGGCCGCAGAGCGTGGAGGTGGTCGGCGACACGATTCTCATGCAGGGCACCGAGTCGGGCGACAAGATCTACGTCAACATCGAGGCTCCCGACGTCGTGGAGGTCTCGCTGGCAAGCAACGTCACCTGGGGTGCCCTGCCCCTCGCTGCAGGCACCGGCTGCGCCGTGAAGTACGAGGGCCTGGTGACCTGCCAGACCGCTGGCGTGGCCAAGGTGGAGGTGCGCGCGCTGGGCGGCGACGACCTCGTGTACGCGGGCTGGGGGTGGCGCTCGCAGAACGCGGGCTACACGCTGCCCATGCACTTCTACGGGGGCCCGGGTCGCGACGACCTCCGGGGAGGACCCGCCGACGACTTCCTGTACGGCGAGTCCGGGAACGACACGCAGATCGTCGGGGACCTCGGCGCCGACTCCCTCTTCGGGGGGGAGGGAGACGACGTCGGCCTGCGAGGCGAGGGCACCGGGGTGCAGGTCGCGCAGTACCGCCCCGACCGGATCGACGGGGGCCCGGGGACCGACACCTACGAGGAGGCGAGGGCGCCGGTCGACCGGGCGCAGTTCGTGAGCCTCGACGGCGTGGCCAACGACGGGAGCGACCTCGACGACAACGTCGACAACGGCGCGGAGGAGGGCGACAACATCCTGCCGACCGTCGAGAACATCACCGGGAGCCAGAACGACGAGTACTTCGTGGGCTCCGCTGCGGCCAACGTCATCAAGGGCGACTTCGGCACCAACACGATCCTGGGGATGGCGGGCGACGACGAGATCTTCGTCGGCGTGTTCGCCGGCAACGCCGACGGCGGCGAGGGGGACGACGAGATCACCTTCTCCAACGACTCGGTCATCCTGGGCGGCCCCGGCAACGACAAGCTGCGCGGGGGCGGCGGGCTCGTCGACGCCGGCCCCGGCTTCGACGACGTCGTGCTCGGGGACGGCAACGACACCGTGCGGCTCACCGACGGCACGCTCGACCGGGCAACGTGCGGCGCAGGAGCCGACATCGTGTACGCCGACGCCGAGGACATCCTCGCCGAGGGCCTCGCGGCGGACTGCGAGCTGCGGGTGGGCGACGTCGAGCAGAGCAGGCTGACGGCGACCACCATCCAGCTCACCATCGAGCAGCCGGGCTTCGGCACGCTGCAGGTGACCGTGCGCCAGGGCAGGCAGACCCTCGGGACGGCACGGGTGCAGGCGGGTGCAGCGGGCAACCAGAGGGTCACCATCCCGCTGTCCGCCAAGGACCAGCGCCGGCTGGCCAAGCTCAAGCAGCTGCCGGCGATCGTCCAGACCCAGTTCACTCCCGCCGGCGGCGCGCCGGCGCGCGCGGACCGCCGGGTGACGATCAAGCGGTAGCCGCACTCGGCACGCCCTCCGGGGGTCCGCGGGGCTACCGTGGAAGGCGTGTCGATGGTGATCGCCCACCGCGGGGCGAGCGGGTACCTACCCGAGCACACCCTGGAGGCCAAGGCGCTCGCGGTGGCCCAGGGGGCCCACTACCTCGAGCAGGACCTCGCCATGACGAGCGACGACCATCTCGTGGTGATCCACGACCCCTACCTCGACCGCATCAGCGACGTGGCGGCGAGGTTCCCCGAGCGACGGCGTCCGGACGGGCGGTTCTACGTCCTGGACTTCACCCTGGAGGAGATCCGGTCGCTCAGGGTCACGTCGCCGGTCGTCCGGGCCGGCGAGGCCGACTCCGCCCCGGAGTACCCCGGGCGCTTCCCCCCGTGGAGCTCGCGGTTCGAGTTCCACACCCTGCCCGAGGAGTTGGAGTTCATCCGCGGCATCAACTACGCGACCGGCCGCCAGGTGGGCATCTACACCGAGCTGAAGGCGCCGTGGCTGCACCACGACGCGGGCAAGGACATCGCGGCGGCGACGTACGCCGTCCTCAAGGAGTTCGGCTACGACTCGCGGGACGGCTCGGCCTACCTGCAGTGCTTCGACCCGCTCGAGCTCCAGCGGATCAAGGCCGACCTCGGCCCGAGCACGGGCGTCGACCTCCCGCTCATCCAGCTCATGGCCGACACGGCGCACCAGGAGACGCGGGTGCGCGACGCCGAAGGCTCATGGGTCCCGTACGAGTCGGACTGGATGATGCAGCCGGGCGGCCTCGCGCCGATCGCGGACTACGCGGACGGGATCGGCCCGGACTACCACGACCTCGTCGACCGGAGCAGCGAGCCTGGCGACGTCCGGGTGACGGGCATGGTCGACGAGGCCCATGACGTCGGCATGGTCGTGCACCCCTACACGGTGCGTGCCGACGCGCTTCCGACGTGGGCCCGCCATGTCGACGAGGTGTTCTCGGTGCTCTACGACCAGGCGGGCGTGGACGGCCTCTTCACCGACTTCCCCGACCTCGCGGTGGGGTTCCTCGCGCGCTCGTCCCCGTGACGGCGTCCGCCCCACGGTGACGGCGGCCAGCCCCTAGGCTGGCTCCCAGCCGAGACCGGAGGACCCCATGCTGCGCACCACCCCGTTCTTCGAGCGCCTCGCCCCGATGAGCCAGTCGCAGGCCTGGGGCAATTGGCTGGGCTACCAGTCCGCGCTGCGCTACGACCTGTCGAGCAAGCACGAGTGCTTCGCCGTGCGCAATTCGGCCGGTCTCTTCGACACGTCCCCGCTGCGCAAGTACTGGATCCGTGGCCGGGACGCGGAGCGGTTCTGCTCCTACGTCTTCGCGCGCGACGTCCGGGCGGTCAAGCCCGGCCGCGCCCAGTACACCGTGTGGTGCGACGACGCCGGCTTCGTCATGGAGGACGGCGTGATCTTCCGCTTCTCCTCCGATGAGTTCCTCCTCACGGCCGCGGAGCCCAACCTCGGCTACCTGCGCTCCCTCGCCCGGCCGTTCGAGGTCGAGATCATCGACGCGAGCGACGACTATGCCTCGCTCGCCCTCCAGGGGCCGCGGTCCCGGGCGATCCTGGAGGCGCTCACCCCCGACGTGGGCGCGCTGCGCTACTTCGGGTTCACCGAGACCAAGGTCGCGGACGCTCCCGTGGTGCTCAGCCGCACCGGCTTCAGCGGCGACCTCGGCTACGAGCTCCTCATCCCGGCGGGCGACGCCCTGCGGGTGCTCGACGCCCTGCTCGAGGCGGGCGCACCGCACGGGCTGCGGCCCTATGGCGACGAGGCACTCGGCATGACGCGCATCGAGGCGGGCCTTCCGCTCATCAAGGTCGAGTTCACCTCCAGCCGCTACGCCTTCACGCCCGACGAGCGCTTCACGCCCGACGAACTCGGGCTGGGATGGCTGCTCAAGGGCATCGACGACCCCGCGCGCCCCTTCATCGGCCGCGCGGCCATCCTCCGCGAGCGCGCCGAGGGCACGTCGCGCTGGTCGACCGTGGGCATCACCGTGTCGTGGCGGGACTACTTCGAGCTGTTCGACTCGCACGGCCTCCCCGCGGAGCCCAACGAGGTCCCGGCCCCCTGGGACACCATGGTCTACAACGCCAACGGCAAGAGGGTGGGCTACGCGACCAGCTTCATGTACTCGCCGGTCCTCCAATGCCACATCGGCATCGCCCGGCTGAAGCCCAAGTACGCGCAGGCGGGCACGGAGGTGTTCGTCGAGCAGACGGTGAACCACGAGTACATCAACGTGCGCGCCACCGTGACGACGCTGCCGTTCTACAACCCGGAGAGGAAGACGGCCTGAGATGAGCGACATCCACGCCTACGACGCCATCGTCATCGGTGCCGGCCACAACGGGCTCACGAACGCCGCGTACCTCGCCAAGGCCGGCCAGCGCGTCCTCGTGCTCGAGCAGAACTCCCTCGTCGGTGGGGCGGCCATCAACGAGGAGCTTCGTCCCGGCTTCAACTTCACGACGTTCTGCGACGCCCTCAGCCTGCTGCGCCCCGAGATCATCGCCGAGCGCGACCTCGTGCGCTGCGGCTGCTTGCCGCGGTAC
>JBJTJS010000396.1:0-2355 GCA_046096085.1 bacterium | reverse complement strand
GCGCGCGCCCTGGCGGAGCCCGCGGGCCATCCCTTCCGGCGGGCGCTGCGGGCCCCCGCGCGACCGCCCGCCAGCGTCGCGCGGATCCTGGCGAACATCCGGGCCTGGGCCCACGACCCGCTGAGGGCGGCGACCCGGCTGTGGGCCGTCGACCTCGCCCTCCTCATGCCCGACCCGGAGCCGGGCCTGCTGCGCGAGCGCGGCATCGCGCTGCTGCACCTCGGGCACTATCGGCTGGCGGCGCGCTGGCTGGAGGAGTACGCCGACCTCGCCGACGAGCAATCCCCCGACGACGCCCTCGCGGCACGGGCGCTGGCACGCCGCTCGCGCGAGCACCTGACCTGACGGGCACGGCTAGCCGTCCCCGATTCCCGCGGCGGGATCCCCGCCGGGATCCTCGGTGGGGGTGTCCGTCGGCTGGTCGGCCGGCACATCCGTGGGCTCGTCCGTGGGCTCGTCCGCCGGCTGGTCGCTCGGCGCGTCCGACGGGTCGTCGGAGGGGTCGGCGGCCGGGTCGTCCGCGTTGCCCGAGTCGCCCTCCTCGGCGGGCTTCTCGCCGCAGATGACTTCAGGCGCAGGCTCGTAGGTCGTGGTGAACGTCTCCCGGTTGACGACCTCGTCGCCCTCGTAGAAGACCCGGTCCACGTCGATGCTGAACCCGTCCGTGCCCGACTGCCCGGTGCACTTCTTGTCGTCGCTGTAGATCTTCTCGTAGTCGGTCTTGTAGTAGGGCTCGCCCACCTCGGCGTCGATGAGGGTGTACATCTTCGTGCTGTACATGACGACGGTCATCGACGTCTCATCGGAGTAAGCCTGGATGTAGATCCCGTAGGGGGTGTTGTTGCGGAACTGCATGTCGAAGCTGTCCCAGTTGACCGTCGCCTCGAGGCCCGGGACGTAGCGGGAGATGTAGACGGAGTGGGGGCGCACCTCGATGGGCTCGAGGCCCGCGAAGAAGGCCGCGCTCCAGACCGTGGTGGTCGCGGCCGAGAGCCCGCCCCCGAGAGCCTTCTCGAACACATGGCCCGGCCCGATGACGTAGCCCTCCATGTAGCCGTTCTCCGGGTCGTGGTTCTCCGTGAGGCCGTTCATGGAGAAGATCTCGCCGGGCTCGAGGATCGTGCCGTTGATGTACTTCGAGGCCAGCGCGAGGTTGTGCGCCATGTAGTCGACGTAGTTGACCTGCTGGGTGAAGCTGGACACCTCCTCGACGATGCCGAGCTTCTCCGCCTCCTCGGTCGTGAGCTCGGGGTCCCGGACGGTGACCGGTGCGGTCGCCACCCGGGCGTCGCCGGACTCGGCGAGGACCCCCGACACCGCGGCGGCGAGGTCCTCATCGGCCACCCCCCGGCCCACCTGCGAGGGGACGACCACGGGGGTGCCGCTGGAGACGTCGAACGTGGCGTCGTTGCCCGGCGCCTCGACCTTCTTGATGTCCTGCGCGATGGCCTCATGGAGCAGCGCACCGTCGAGGACGGGGACGAACGTGCCGTCGCGCACCTCGAAGGACGTGGCCTCGGCAATGACCTCGGGCGGGATCTCGGCACGAGTGCCCTCGACGTCGACCGTCACCGGAGCGGACACCGCGGTGGCGGCGAGGCCATCGCGGGCTTCGAGGGCGGCCTCCTCGGTGACGGTGGGCTCGGTGGTGGTCTCGGGCAGCGGCACCGGACCTGCGCTGAGGAGGTAGGCGCCGGCCACGTCCTCCACCGAGGCGGGGATGTCCACGCCGCGTCCGTCCTGGCCCGGGATGAGTTCCGGGGTGAGTCCGTCGTAGCGCAGGATCGGCTCGGCCGGGGGACTCGACACCACGCCCGAGAACTGGTCGATCCGGCCGGCGAGGGCGGCCTCGTCGACGACCACGACAGGATCCACCGCCGACGAGCCGAAGAGCCTCTGGAGCATCGAGAGGGGGCTGTAGAGGCGTCCCGCCGCGGCATCGACGGTGGCGGCCGCGTCGAAGGACAGGCCGGAGGCCGCCGGCATGAGATCGGTGCTGCCCTGGTACGCCATCACCGCGATGGGGGCATCGGCGAGGGGGCCGATCTCCCGCTCCAGGGCGGCGATCGCCTGGGAGCGCTCCATGCCCCCGATCTGGACCCCGAGCACGGTCGTGTTCGCCGGGATGTCCCCCGACGACCCCCAGAGCATGCCGAGGTAGAAGGCCAGTGCCCCGGCCAGGATGGCCAGCCCGACGAGGAGGGGTCGCCGGTCGCCCGACCCGGACGTGCGGGTCGACCCTCCTCGCGGGGAGGGGGTGCGGACGGTGGACACCTCGGGACTCCTGTGGGCGGCGGGACGTCAGGCTCGAGGCTCCATGGTAAGCCGGACTAGGGGGAGGATGGCGGATGAGGC
>JBJTJS010000395.1:0-23204 GCA_046096085.1 bacterium | reverse complement strand
GGCGGCGACCGTCGGGCTCAGCAGTGACGCGATGAGCAGCCCGGTGGCCCCGGGCAGCATGGCCACGCCCGACTCCAGCGGGGTGCGGCCCTGCACGAGCTGCAGGAACTGCGGCAGGAAGAACATCACCCCGATGAGCGCGCCGTACACCAGCGCGACGCACACGATCGAAATCGTGAAGAGCCGCTCCCGGAACAGCGACATCGGAAGGAGCGGCCTGTCCACCCGTCGCTCCCACCAGACGAAGGCCCCGAGGAACACCACCGCGGCCACCGCCGAGGTCACCGTCAGGACATCGATCCCGCTATCGGGCAGTTCGATCACGGTCACGACCAGTGCGATGAGCCCCACGGCGGAGAGCAGCGCTCCCACGGGATCGAGTTTCGGCCGGGAAGGGTCGCGCGACTCGGGGACGATCGCGAGCGCGGCGACGATGCCGAGCGCGCACAGCGGCGGATTGATCCAGAAGATCGCATGCCACGAGACGTACTCGACGAGCAGGCCCCCGATGATCGGCCCCACTCCGACCGCGGCGCCGGCGACCGCAGACCAGATCCCGATCGCCTGCACGCGCTCGCGGGGCTCGGTGAAGACCTGCGCCAGGATCGACAGCGTGGACGGCATGATGAAGGCACCGCCGACCCCCATGAGCGCGCGGAATGCCGTGAGCGTGAGCGCATCCGTGGCGAAGCCGGCAGCGAACGACGCGGAGCCGAACACCGCCAGCCCGATGACGAGCGCACGGCGGCGACCAAAGCGGTCGCCCAGGCTCCCCGCTAGGAGCAGGGTCCCCGCGAAGAGGACCGAGTAGGCATCCACCACCCACTGCAGTTGCGAGGTCGTGGCACCGAGATCCTCCTGGAGGGTCGGCAGGGCCACGTTGAGGACGGTGTTGTCGAGCGCGATGATCGCCAGGGCGCCCGAGAGGACGACGAGCACCCACCAGCGATGGACGCGACGACCCGGCATGCCGGGCAGCCTAGGCCCTCGAGAACCACCCGATCCGCCGCCCGACGCGGCTACACTCCCCGGGACACCGCGGACGGGAGAGGCCCATGGAGCAAGTGGCGCGTCTCGCCGAGTCGGTCGATATCTCCACCGACATCTACTCGCTGTGCACCATCGTGGCGATCGCGGCCGCGGTACCGCTCATCGTCGGCCTGCTGCGCCTGCCCGTGGCCGAGGTCGTGCTGCTGCTCGTCGCCGGGATCATCGTCGGGCCCGAGATGCTGGGCTGGGTGCAGATCACTCCGAGCATCATGCTGCTGTCCGAGATCGGCCTCGCCTTCCTCTTCTTCGCCGCGGGACTGGAGCTGGAGAGGCACGCGATCCGCGGCCGCTCCGGCCGGCTCGCGCTCATCGGCTGGGTCGTCACCGTCGTCGTCGCCTGCCTCGCCGCGGGCATCCTCGAGCGATTGGGCATCATCCGGGACTTCCTCGGCGTCGCCATCGCCCTCACGAGCACGGCACTGGGCACGCTGCTGCCCGTCCTGCGAGACAAGGGCCTGCTCAAGACGCCGTTCGGCACCTACTTCATGGGTGCCGGCGCCATCGGCGAGTTCGGGCCGGTGCTGGCCATCTCGATCCTGCTGAGCACCAAGTCGCCCGGGATGGCGGTCGTCGCCATCATCCTGTTCTCCGTGGTCGCCCTGGCCTTCGCCAAGGTGCCCACATGGATGCGGACCGAGCGCGTGCTCGGCCTCATCGAACGCGGGCACGAGACCAGCTCGCAGACAGCGGTGCGCCTCACGGTCTTGCTGCTGGTCGGCCTCGTGGCCGTCGCGGAGTTCTTCGGGCTCGACGTGGCCCTGGGGGCCTTCGTGGCCGGTGTCATCCTCAAGGTGCTGTCCGGCGAGGACGAGGGATCCAAGCTGCAGACCAAGCTCACCGGACTCGCCTTCGGGATCTTCGTCCCGCTGTTCTTCGTCGTCTCGGGAGCCAAGCTCGATGTCTCCTCGATCGTGGAGAACCCGGGCCTGCTCGTGCTCTTCACGGTTCTGCTGCTCCTGGTCCGCGGGGTGCCGCAGTTCTTCATCTACCGGCACGCCATCCCCGAGGCCCGGCAGCGGGCGCGATTCTCCCTGTACGTCGCCACCGCTCTGCCCATCATCGTCGCCGTCACGTCGATCGAGGTCGAGGCTGGGATCATGCTGCCGCAGGTCGGGGCGGCCCTGGTGGGAGCCGGGGCACTGTCGGTGCTCATCTTCCCGCTGCTCGCGGGGTTCCTGGCCCCGAAGGGCGCAGCCCCTCAGGCCGAGCGAGCGGACGCCACCGCGTAGAGCGCGATGCCCGCCGCGACGGCGGCATTGAGGGACTCCGCCGCGGGATCCATCGGGATGGACACCCGGTGGTCGCAGGCCTCGCCCACCAGCCGACCGAGGCCCTTGCCCTCCCCGCCCACGACGATGACCAGGGGATCGCCGGCGAGGCCGTCGGGGAGCGCGTCGAGACGGAGGTCTCCGTCGGCCGCGAGCCCCAGGACGGTGCACCCCGCCTTGGCGTACGCCGTGAGGGCCCGCGTGAGGTTCACGGCGCGCGCGACCGGGACCTGGGCCAGGGTCCCCGCGCTCGCCTTCCACGCGGCGCCGGTCACGCCCGCAGACCTTCGCTCGGGGACGACCACGCCGTGCGCGCCGAACGCCGCCGCCGAGCGCACCACGGCGCCCAGGTTGCGCGGGTCGGTCACGCCGTCCAGGGCCACGATGAGAGGCGGCGTCGCGGAGTCGATGGCCAGGGCCAGCAGGTCCTGCGGATCGAGGTAGTCGTACGGCGGAACCGTGAGGAGGAGGCCCTGGTGCACGGCGCGACCCGACATCCGGTCGAGTTCCCCGCGCGTGACCTCCAGGAGCGGGAGGCCGCGATCGGCCGCCATCTGCAGCGCCTCGCGCACCCGGTCGTCGGTGTCGACGTACTGCTGGACGTACAGCGCCGAGGCCGGGATGCCGGCGCGCAGGGCCTCCACCACCGGATTGCGCCCGATGAGGATCTCCTTGCCGGACTTCGTGCTGGACCGGGCAGACCTGGTGCCGGCCCCGCCGCCGGACTTTGCCGCGGCCTTATCCGCCGCGCGGGCGCGGCGCGCCTTCGGATGGCTGGCACGCTCCTCTGCCCGCGGCGTGGGTCCCTTGCCCTGCAGGGCCTTGCGCCGCTGGCCGCCGGAGCCGACCGTGGCCCCCTTCTTGCTGCCCGGCTTGCGCATCGCGCCGCGGCGCTGGGAGTTGCCCGCCATCACTCCTCCCCGGCCAGGGACCAGCGCGGTCCCGATGGGGTGTCCTCGACGAGGATCCCGGACGTCGCCAGGCCATCGCGCAAGGCATCGGCGACGGAGAAGTCGCGGCGCTCGCGGGCCGCCGCGCGCTGCTGCAGCACGACATCCACCAGCGGCCCGAGGGCACGTCGTGCCGCGCCGTCGTCGGACTGCGCCGACCATGGGGCAGCGTAGGGGCTGACCCCGAGGACATCGGTCATCGCCGCCACCGCATCGCGCGCGCCGCGCGCGGCCGCCAGGTCACCGGCCGCCAGGGCGGCATTGCCGCCGCGCACCGTGTCATGGATCACCGCGAGAGCCTGCGGCACCCCCAGGTCGTCGTCCATCGCCGCATCGAACGACGCAGGTCGAGCAGCGCTCGGGTCCGGGGCATCGCCCAGGGCCTCGCCGGCCCGGCGCAGGAAGCCCTCGATGCGACGGTACGCAGCCGCGGCCTCCTCCATCGCCTCGTCGGAGAACTCCAGCATGGACCGGTAGTGCGCGGAGCCCAGGTAGTAGCGCAACTCGACAGGACGCACACGCTGGACGACCTCGCTGACGAGCAGCGAGTTGCCCAGGGACTTGCTCATCTTCTCCCCGGACGTCGTCACCCAGGCGTTGTGCATCCACAGCCGCGCGAATTCGTCGCCTGCCGCCCGGGACTGGGCGATCTCGTTCTCGTGGTGCGGGAACAGCAGGTCCATGCCGCCGCCGTGGATGTCGAAGGCGGGTCCGAGGTAGCGCGAGGCCATCGCCGAGCACTCCAGGTGCCAGCCAGGGCGACCAGGGCCCCAGGGAGTCTGCCAGGACGGCTCACCGGGCTTGGTCCCCTTCCACAGGGCGAAGTCGCGCGGGTCGCGCTTCACTGCGGCGTCGGAGTCCGCGGCCGGCTGCATGTCGTCGAGCCGCTGCCCGCTGAGCGCGCCGTACTCGGGGAACGAGCGCACGTCGAAGTACACGTCCCCGTCCGCCGCGTAGGCGTGGCCGGTGTCGATGAGCCGCTCCATGAGGAGCACCATCTCCGGCACGTGCCCGGTCGCCCTGGGCTCATAGGTCGGGGGGAGGCAGCCGAGGGCGTCGTAGGCCCAGGTGAAGGCCCGCTCATTGCGCATGGCCACTTCCCAGAACGCCACGCCCTCGTCCGCACCGCGCTGGAGGATCTTGTCGTCGATGTCGGTGACGTTGCGGATGAGGGTGACGCGGGTGCCCGAGGCCTCCAGCCACCGCCGCAGGATGTCGAAGACGAGCCCGGAGCGGACGTGGCCGACGTGCGGGGGGGCCTGCACCGTCGCCCCGCAGAGGTAGATGGATGCCTCGCCGGCGCGGATCGGCTCGAACGCACGCGCGGACCGCGTCGCGGTGTCGTACAGGCGCAGGCTCACCCGCACAGGGTAGTCAGTCGCGTGACGGGGGACGTCAGTGCAGTCGCGTGACGACCTTCTCGGGCGTGATGCGGCACACCACGCGCACGTTGTCGGTGCCGTCGTCCCCCAGGTAGCGGGGACCGCCGGTGTACTCCTGGTTGAGACGGTCGATGAGCTCTCGGCCGCCCTCCTCCACCATGGTCACGCGGCCGCGGACCTCCACGTAGGCGTAGGGATTGTCCTTCGGGTAGACGAGGACGCTCACCCGGGGATCGCGCACCATGTTGTCGTACTTGCGCCTCCCCTTGATCGTGGAGACGAGCAGGTCGTTGCCGTCGCGCGCGACCCAGACGACCGACTGCTGGGGGTAGCCGTTCGGCAGGTTGGTCGCGATCACCGCGAACTCGGGGGCATCGAGCCAGGGATGGACCTCGGGAGGGATCTCAGCGCTCATGGCAGGACGCTATCGGCTGTCGGGCCCGGCGGCCCGAGCGGATCAGCCCTTGCGTCGGACGAGTGCGGTCGCCATGGCGGCGAGGCCCTCGCCGCGGCCGGTCAGGCCGAGGCCATCCGTCGTCGTACCGGACACGGTGACCGGCGCCCCGGCAGCATCGGAGAGGGCGCGCTGTGCCTCGTCGCGGCGGGCCGCCAGTCGCGGGCGCACCCCGATCACCTGCACCGCCACGCTCAGCGGCTGCCAGCCCGCTTCGTCCAGGATCCGCGCGGTCGCGGCCAGGAGCGCGCGTCCGGATGCCCCGGCCCACGCCGGGTCGTCGACGCCGAACTGCGAACCCAGGTCCCCCAGGCCGGCCGCCGAGAGCAGGGCGTCGCAGCACGCGTGCGCGGCCACGTCGCCGTCCGAGTGGCCGGCCAGACCGGCACCGTCCCAGCGCAGGCCGGCCACCCACAGCTCCCGCCCGTCCTCGAAGGCGTGAACGTCGACGCCGATGCCGCTGCGCAGGTCAGCCGACGACACCGCCGGCCCTCCGCCGCACGAGGATCGCCTCCGCGAGGACGAGGTCCATGGGCCGGGTGATCTTGAACGCCTCCTCGTGACCGGCGACGACATGGACCGGGATGGCCATGCGCTCGACCAGACCCGCGTCATCGGTGACGTCATCGCCGTCACTGCGCGCGTGCGCGAGCTGAAGGGCAGATCGGCGGAACCCCTGCGGCGTCTGCACCGCCTGCAGGACCGAGCGGTCCAGCGTCCGCACCACGAATCCCTCGTCATCGACCTCCTTGACCGTGTCGACGACCGGCAGCGCGGGGATGACGGCATCGGATCCGGCCAGGACCGCGGACGCTACCCGGTCCACGACATCGGGGGGGACGAGGGGGCGGGCGGCATCGTGCACGAGCACGACGTCGACATCCCGCGGGAGGGCGAGCAGGGCACGGGCGACGGAGTCCTGCCGGGTCTCGCCCCCCGCGACGATGACGATCTCGGCCTCCGTGCTGATGTCGGCGAGCATCACCCGGGCATCGTCGACGGAGTCCTCGGGGGCGGCCACGACCACCAGGTCGATGGAGCGCGCCGCGGCCAGGGCGCGGACCGCATGCACGAGGATCGGGACCCCGCCGAGGGTGCGCAGGGCCTTGGCCACGCCCGGTCCCAGTCGCTCGCCGCGACCTGCGGCGGGGACGATGGCCGCAATGCGCCCGCGATCGGGGTCGGGGCCGGCGGGCTCGGTCATGGGGCCTCCGCGATCGGCGGGCCGCTCGGCGGCTGCGCGGTGAGGGCCTAGGAGGCGAGGACCTCGTCGAGGATGGCCTCCGCCTTGTCCTCGTTGGTCTTCTCGGCCAGGGCGAGTTCGCTCACCAGGATCTGGCGGGCCTTGGCGAGCATGCGCTTCTCCCCGGCGGACAGGCCGCGCTCGCGCTCGCGCCGCCACAGGTCGCGGACGACCTCGGCCACCTTGATGACGTCGCCGGAGGCGAGCTTCTCGAGGTTGGCCTTGTAGCGGCGGGACCAGTTGGTCGGCTCCTCGGTGTACGGCTGGCGCAGCACGTCGAAGACACGGTCGAGGCCCTCGGCATTGACCACATCGCGGACGCCCACGAGGTCGACATTGTCCGCGGGGACCCGCACGGTGAGATCGCCCTGGGCCACGCGAAGGACGAGGTACTCCTTCTCGGCTCCCTTGATGACGCGGATCTCGACGGCTTCGATGAGGGCGGCCCCGTGATGGGGGTAGACGACCGTATCGCCAACCTTGAACGTCATAGAGTGCGACCCCTTTCCAGGCCCTCCAGGGTAGCACGGGATTCCGACCGCCCCGCCCGGGTGCCGCGGGACCCGATACGCTGACAGACGTCGTACGAGGTCGTCCGCGCGATGTCCTGGCGACGCACCACCCGCTGTGCCACCGCCGTCGTCCCACCGCAGCATCGCAGGAGTGTCCGTGACTCGGCTTCATCGCCCTCTCGTCTCGCGCGCGGTGCGCACTGCCGCCGTCGCGGCCGTGTGCGTCGCCACCGCAACGCTTGTCGCCGGGTGCTGGAACGGCACCAACGCGCAGACCACCCAGCAGGCAACGATGAACTCCGGCAACGGCACCCAGGCCACGCTCGGGCCCCTGCGCATCGAGAACGCCACCGTCGTCCTCGGCGAGGACGGCACGGGGTCGCTGATCATGAGCGTCTTCAACAACGGCGAGACGGCGGATAACCTCGCCGGCGCGACCGTCAACGGGCTCCCCGCGGCCATCCCGGAGGGCAGCGAGCTGCTCCCCGGTGGATTCCGGGCTTACGGATACGGCGTCGAGGGCGCACCGCCCGCCGAATTCATCGTGGTCGCGGGCCTCGACGTGCCGCCGAGCACCTACGTTCCGGTGACGCTGTCCTTCGTCAACGCCGGCGCCGTCGAGATGTCCGTCCTGACCGTCCCGCCGGCCGGCATCTACGCGGGCCTGCTGCCGGAGGGCACGCCGTAGTCCCTACGCGCCCTCGAACTTGTAGCCGAGCCCTCGCACGGTGACGATGACCTGGGGGGCGGCGGGGTCCTCCTCGACCTTCGCGCGCAGGCGCTTGACGTGCACGTCCAGCGTCTTGGTATCGCCGACGTAGTCCGAGCCCCAGACCCGGTCGATGATCTGGCCCCGGGTGAGCACGCGACCGGCGTTGCGCATGAGCAGCTCGAGAAGGTCGAACTCCTTGAGGGGCAGTTGCACCTGACGTCCCCGGACCGTGACGACGTGCCGGTCCGTGTCGAGCCGGACGGGGCCCTCCTCGAGGACGGTGGGCGCGGCCTCGGTGTCACGCTCGCCCCGGCGCCGCAGGACCGCCCGGATCCGTGCCACAAGCTCGCGGGAGGAGAACGGCTTCGTGACGTAGTCGTCGGCGCCGAGCTCCAGGCCGACCACCTTGTCGACCTCGCCGTCCTTGGCGGTCACCATGATGATGGGAACCGATGACCGCTGACGCAGCGCCCGGCAGACCTCCGTGCCGGAGATGCCCGGCAGCATGAGATCGAGGAGCACGAGGTCGGCTCCGTGCCGATCGAACTCCTCGAGTGCCGCGGGACCGTCCGTGGCGACGCCCACCTCGTACCCCTCCCGCCGCAGCATGAACGACAGGGCCTCGGAGAAGGACTCCTCGTCCTCGACGACCAGGACTCGTGTCACGACGCCTCGCCGGCCTCGGGGGCGGCCACGAGCGGGACCGCCAGGGTGAAGGTCGACCCCACGCCCACCTCCGACCAGACTCGGCAGTCGCCCCCGTGGTTCTGGCACACGTGCTTGACGATGGCCAGGCCGAGCCCGGTCCCCCCGGTGCCCCGGGAGCGCGCCGGATCGACGCGATAGAAGCGCTCGAAGATCCGGTCGAGATCGTGCGCGGGAATCCCGATCCCCTGGTCCTTCACGTCGATGGTGACCATCCGGCCGTCCCCGCCGACAGCGATGGCGACGCGCGTGTGCGCGGGCGAGTAGGCCAGCGCGTTGGCGAGGAGGTTGCGCCGGGCCATGACGACCTGGTCGCGATCGGCCAGGATGCGCGGACCGGGGTCGCTGCTCACCACGATCTCGATGTCGCGCGACAGCGCTAGCGACCGCACCTCCTCGGTCGCTTGGAGGACGATGTCGTGCACCTCGGCCTCCACCGCGTGGCTCAGGGGGTCATCGCCCTGGAGCCGAGTGAGGTCGATGATGTCGTTGACGAGGCCGCCGAGCCGCTCTGCCTCGGCCTGCATGCGGGTGGCGAAGCGACGCACCTCCTCGGGGTCGTCCGACGCCGACAGCCCCGCCTCCGCGAGCAGCGAAAGGGCGCCCACGGGGGTCTTGAGCTCGTGACTGACGTTGGCGATGAAGTCCCGCCGCACCGCATCGACGCGGCGCTCCTCGGACAGGTCCTCGGCGAGGATCACCACGGAGCCCGCCGACACCGGCATCGCGCGGACGCGCAGGTCGAGGAGGTCGCGCCCCAGGGGTGGACGTCGTACGCGCATGTCGCGCTCGAGCGCTTCGCCGTCGTCGGCCGCGCGCGATGCCATGTCGCGCATCTGCGGGATCGCGAGGCGATCCCGGTGGACCAGTCCCATGCCCTCGGCCCGGGCGCTCGCGCGCACCACGCGCCCGTCCGCGGCGACCACCAGGCTCGCGCCGGGCAGGGCCCCCAGGAGCCGCCCCAGGTCCTCGGAGACCGATGCCGCCTCGGCCCCGGATCGCAGCGCGGGGTCGTCGCGCACGACGCGCATCCCGGACATGCTGTGAGAATAGGCCTGTCGCGGTCGGCGCGCTGCTGCTGGCAAGCGTCGAACGTCGGGCTTGGCCGAGGGTTCACCGCCTGAGTTCCAGGGTTTACCGTGTGGTCACTGTTCGTTCACCTAGGCCCGGGAGGATGCGACCCATGCAGGGAGAGCCCATGCGCCAGGCCTTCCACGAGCAACTCGACGAGATGAGCGACGCGCTGGTCAGGCTCACCCGCCTCGTGGGATCGGCGATGAACCGGGCCACCCAGTCCCTGCTCGACGCCGACCTCCGGATGGCCGAGGACGTCATCGCCGCCGACATCGACATCGACGCCGTGACCTCCGAGATCGAGGAGACCTGCTTCGACATCATCGCGCTGCAGGCGCCGGTGGCCTCGGACCTCCGCGTGGTCATCGGAGGACTGCGCATCGCGGCCTCGCTGGAACGCATGGGCGACCTGGCCGAGCACGTCGCCAAGCAGGCCCGCATGCGCTATCCCAGCCCGGCGGTCCCGGGCGAGCTCCGCGGGACCTTCGCCGAGATGGGCGGGATCGCCGAGGCCATCGTCTCCAAGACCGGTGCCGTCATCGCCACCAAGGACGTCTCCCTCGCCGCGGACATCGCCCGCCATGACGAGCAGATGGACCACCTGCACCGCGAGCTCTTCCGCATCGTCCTCTCGCCGCGCTGGACCCACGGGGTGGAGGCCGCCATCGACATCACGCTCCTGTCGCGCTTCTATGAGCGCTACGCCGACCACGCCGTCTCCGTGACGCGCCGGGTGGTCACCATCGTGACGGGCGAGCCTTACGCCGGGGTCACCCTGGAACCCCACGCCTCCTGAACCCGGCTCGGGCGCACGACGGCAGTCGGGGCGGCCAGGACCCGGCTCGCCCCGGGGACGGGAATGCGCCACACTAGAGGGCCGTTGGCGCCTCTGGGAGGTGGGAATGGCACGGCCGCTACGCACGACGACGCCTCGGCGCGCCGCGATCCTCTCCGTGCACACCTCCCCCCTCGACCAGCCCGGTACCGGCGATGCCGGGGGCATGAACGTGTACGTCCTCGAGACCGCCCGCCGCCTCGCCGCAGCCGGGGTCGAGACCGAGATCTTCACCCGGGCGGTCTCCTCGGGGCTGCCCACGAGCCTCGAGGTGGAGCCCGGGGTCACCGTGACCCACCTGCGTGCCGGACCCCTCGAGGAGCTCCGCAAGGAGGACCTCCCCACCCAGCTGTGCGCGTTCAGCTCGGGACTGCTGCGCGCCGAGGCGGGGCGTCCGGAAGGCTGGTTCGACGTCATCCACTCCCACTACTGGCTGTCCGGTCACGTCGGCTGGCTGGCCTCGGAGCGGTGGGACGTCCCCCTCGTGCACACCATGCACACCATGGCCCGGGTGAAGAACCTCGACGTTGCCGAGGGCGATGCTCCCGAGCCGCAGACGCGCGTGATCGGCGAGCAGCAGGTGGTCGATCAGGCCACCCGCCTCGTGGCGAACACCCGCGACGAGGCCCACGACCTCCTGCGGCACTACGACGCCGACCCCTCGCGCATCGACGTGATCCACCCCGGCGTCGACCTGGACGTCTTCCGCCCCGGCGACCGTGCCGCTGCGCGCGCCGAACTCGGCATCGCCCCGGATGCGCTCCTGCTCCTCTTCGACGGCCGGATCCAGCCGCTCAAGGCGCCCGACGTGCTCCTCCGCGCCACCGCCCGCATGCTCGAACTCGATCCCGGCCTGCGCGATCGGCTCGTCGTCGCCGTCTGCGGGGGGCCCTCCGGCTCGGGACTGGAGCATCCCTTCGCCCTCGCCGAACTGGCCCAGTCGCTCGGCATCGCCGACATCGTCCGGTTCGAGCCTCCCGGGCCGCGGGCCACGCTGGCCCAGTGGTACCGCGCGGCCGATGCCACCGTCGTCCCGTCTCACTCCGAGTCGTTCGGCCTCGTCGCCGTCGAGTCGCAGGCCTGCGGCACGCCCGTCATCGCGGCGGACGTCGGCGGCCTCCGCACCGCGGTCGCGCACGGCAGCACCGGACTGCTGGTCCCCGGGCACCGCACCGACGACTGGGGTCGCGCGCTCCTGCGGTCGGCCACGGGCGAGCGAGAGGACTGGTCCCGGGAAGCGCGCGCGCACGCGGAGGAGTTCAGCTGGACGTCGACTGCCCAGGGCCTGCTCGACTCGTACTCCCTCGCGATCGCCGACCACCTGCGCCTGCCCGCCGCCGCCGGCCTGCCGTGAGCGAGAGGGCAGCCGCCGCTGCCGCGCGCGTGCACGCCTACCTCGAGGGTTCCGGCCTTGAGTACGAGCACACTCCACCGTCGACGTATGTCGTGACCCTGCTCGGCGAGCGCAAGCTGCGCACCACCGTCTCCCTCTCCGTCGGCGATCACTCGCTCACCGTCAACGCCTTCGTCGCCCGATGCCCCGACGAGAACGCCGAGGAGGTCTACCGCTGGCTGCTCGAGCGCAACCGGCGGACCTACGCGGTCGCCTTCTGCGTGGACCATCTGGGCGACATCTACCTCTCCGGCAGGCTTCCGCTCGCTGCCATCGACGACGACGAACTGGACCGCGTGCTCGGCTGCGTGCTGGAGTACGCCGACGGATCGTTCAACACCATCCTGGAGCTCGGCTTCGCGACCGCGATCCGCCGGGAGTGGGATTGGCGCACCTCCCGCGGGGAGTCGACCGCGAACCTCGAGGCATTCCGTCACATCGCCGAGGACGGTCCGGCCGGGCGTGACCTGGCGGAACGTCCCGACTGAGACTTGGGCAGGATGGCGCCATGAGCGCGCCGTACACCCTCATCCTGCTCCGCCACGGCGAGAGCGAGTGGAATGCCCGCAACCTCTTCACCGGCTGGGTCGACGTCGAACTCTCGGCGAAGGGCCGCGAGGAGGCCGCGCGCGGGGGGCGACTGATGCGCGAGGCGGGCATCCTGCCCGATGTCGTGCACACCTCCCTCCTCACCCGAGCCATCACCACCGCCAACCTGGCCCTCGAGGAGGCCGGGCGAGCGTGGATCCCGGTCGTGCGCAACTGGCGCCTGAACGAGCGCCACTACGGCGACCTGCAGGGCAAGGACAAGAAGCAGACGCTCCAGCAGTACGGCGAGGAGCAGTTCATGCTGTGGCGTCGCTCGTACGACACCCCTCCGCCGACCATCGACCCGGACAGCGAGTACGCGCAGACCTACGATCCGCGGTACGCCGCCCTGCCCCCGGAGGCCCTGCCGCGCAGCGAGTGCCTCAAGGACGTCGTCGAGCGGCTCATCCCGTACTGGGAGGACGTCGTCGTCGCGGAGGGACTGCGCCGCGGGCAGACGGTCCTCGTCACGGCGCACGGCAACTCGCTGCGCGCCCTGGTCAAGCACCTCGACGGCGTCTCCGACGCCGACATCGCCGGGCTGAACATCCCGACCGGGATCCCGCTCGTCTACCGGCTCGATGACCGGATGAGCCCGCTCGTGCCCGGCGGGGAGTACCTCGATCCGGAGGCCGCCGCCGTCGCGGCCGCGGCCGTGGCCCAGCAGGGCCGCTGACATGCGCACCGAGCGACTCGAACTGCAGGACGCCACCCTGCGCGACTGGAGCGCCACGGTGCTCGCCGCCGACCCCGACGAGGGGATCGTGCTGGACCGCTCGGCGTTCTATCCCGGCGGCGGCGGCCAGCCGCCCGACCACGGGGCGCTCCTCTGGGGCGGGGTGCAGACGCGCATCGTGGGCGCCCGGTACGCCGACGACCTGTGGCTCGTCCCCGCGGAGGGCGACCCTCTCCCGCCTGCCGGGACCGCGGTCCAGGGCGCTCTCGAGGACGACCGGCGCAGTGCCCTGATGCGCACGCACTCCGGCCTGCACGTGCTGTCCGGCGTCGTGTTCCGGGACTTCGGGGCCCTCGTGACGGGCTCCAACATGGAACCGCTCGAAGGGCGCCTGGACTTCAACCTCGAGGGCATCCCGGACGGCTTCAAGGAGTCCGTCGAGGACGCCATCAACGCCGAGGTCGAGGCCGACCGGGCGATTCGCGCGTACTCACTCCCCCGCGACGAGGCGTTCGCGATCCCCGACATCATCCGCACCGCCACCAACCTCCTGCCGCCGGAGATCGAGATCGTGCGGATCGTCGACATCAGCGGGCTGGACGTCCAGGCGGACGGAGGCACCCACGTCGCCTCCACCCGCCAGGTCGGGCGCATGCGCGGGGTGAAGATCGAGAACAAGGGCAGGGGATTCCGGCGGATCAGGGTCGCGCTCGAGGCGTGACGACGTGGCCGACCCCCGCACCCTCGTCCGCGTCCCGGCCCGCGACCTACCCCCGCAGGCCCGCGCCCTGCTCGACCCGGGACTTCCGCGTCCGGAGTCGGCCCGCTACCTGGCCCGCCGCTCCCGCGCCGTCTGGATCCCGCTCGCGTGGCTCATCGGGCTCCTGGTCGTCGGCCTCGCCGGCCTGCGCATGACCCTCGCCGCCGGCCTCGACCCCGCCACCGGGGACGGGCGCGTCGGGTACGCCGCCCTCACCGCCGCATCCCTCGTCGGCGCTCTGTTCGCCGGGGGCAAGCTCATCCAGGGCATGTCCGAGCGACGGGATGTCGCCAGCGGCGCCTACCGTCAGGGTCTCCACGTGCTCGGCAGGGACGGCCTGCTCGTCGCCGGCCGCCACGTGCACACCTGGGTGCCGAGGGACAAGATGCCGGCGGCGATGCAGCTCAGCGATCGCGGCGGAGGAAGCCATGTCGCGAGGTTCGCCTTCGTCATCGTCGACGACGCGCAACGCATGGAGCGCCTCGACTGCGGCATCGCGACCACGACAGCCCTGCGGTCGTGGGCCGAGCGCGGCGTGCTCCCGGAGGGCGACGGCTGGCGCTAGCGGCCCGGCGGCCGCGAGAATCGAGCGGCTCAGCGGCCGCCGAGAATATCCACGATGCGCACGCGCACGTCGAAGAGATAGATCAGCGCGACCACGATCCCGGCGATCCCGATGATGCCGATCGTGAGATTCGGGATGAGCCCCGTGAGCGCGGCGGCGCCGGTGAGGATGAGCCACAGGACCTTGGACACCCGCCCCACCGCGGGGAAGGCCTCGGCAGGGCGGCGTACGCAGTCGACGAAGGCCCAGATCTTGACGATGCCGAACAGGACCCACAGGACGAGGACGACGAGGTTCTGGGTGGCGTCGAAGAGCACCCCTCCAACCTACGCGCCCCGCCTGCGAGTCGCAGGCGGGGCGCGCGGTGGCGGGAGTCAGCGGTCGCGGGACTCAGAGCCCGACGGCCTCGCGCACGAGGACGGCGGCGTGCGCCACCCCGTGCGTCGCCGACGTGGCGGCACGGGCGGCGGAGTCGGCGGCTCGGCGTACGTCGTCGGCGACGCCCTCCGCATGGGAGCGCAGGTGCGACGGAGCGGAGACGACCGCCTCCTGCACCGTCTCGAGTGCGTCGGCGACGGCCTCGCGGACCGAGAAGTCGGGCAGGGACGGGAAGTCCGGGACCCGGGGAAGCTCGCGCAGGCGCGGGAGCTCCGGCAGCGCGATCCCGGTCAACGGAAGCGTCGTGACCTTGCGGGCGGATGCCTTCGTCGCCGTCGACTTCTTGGTCGCGGTCGACTTCTTGGTCGCGGTCTTGGTCGCGCCCGGACGCGTCGCAGAGCTCGACCTCTTCGCCGTCGCCGTGCGCGCGGTGGCGGCATTGCGGGGCTTGGGCTTGGGCTTGGCCGCGGAGGCCGTCGTGGTGCGCGGGGCGGTCTTGCCGGGGCTGCGCTTCGTCGCGGCCTCGTGAGCCGTCGTTCCGGTGACCGGATGGGTCGGGGTGGTCATGCGGTGTCCCTTCGTTGTGACTGGTTCTCGGCCTGGAAGGCCGAGTAGATCTCCAGCAGCGTCCGGCGCTGGGATTCGGTGAGCGTGGGATCGGAGGCGATCGCGGCGCGGGCGTCGCGGGCCTCCCCCTCGGTGCGGCGCTGGGCATCGGCCTCGCTGAGGATCCCGGCTTGGACGTAGAGGCTCTCGGCGGAGATCCGCAGCGCCCCGGCGAGCCGGGACAGGATCTCCGCGCTCGGGCGGCGCAGTCCGCGCTCGACCTGGCTCAGGTAGGGATTGGACACCCCCGCCGCCGCGGCCAGCTGCCGCACCGACATCTGAGCCTGGTCGCGCTGCTCGCGGATGTAGTCCCCGAGTGCCTCGATGCGTGCCATGCCCCCATGGTCCCCCCGAACTGCTTGCAATTGCAAGCGGAGTGCTAGCGGCAGCAAGCGTGACCTTGGTCACCCCTTCCCCGCCCGGGATGCGGGGCCGGTCGTCTGTCAGGGCTGCAGGGGGACGACCGCCAGGGCGGCCACGAGGGCGAGGCAGCCGAGCAGGCCCAGGCCGCTGGCGAGCGCGAGCATCCGCGAGCCGCTGCGACTCGGCCCACCCGTCGGCGAGCCCGCCTGCCCGTCGGCGCCCCGCGCCCGCGCGATGACGGCGAGATGGGCCACCGCGTAGTAGGTGAGGATCGTCGCCGCACTCAGGGCCAGCGCGAACCCGATGCCGCCCACGAGCACGACCACCGCCGCCAGGACGGAGGCCGTGACCTCCGCCCGTGAGGGCACCCCGGTGCTCGCCGACACCTTCGCGAGGGCGTGCGGGGCGTCGCCGCCGCGACCCATGGCGAACAGCGTGCGGCCGATCCCGGCGATGAGAGACAGCAGCACGCCGCCCGCGGCGACGACGGCTCCGACGCGCACGATGACCCCCAACGTGTCGGGGCCGACAGTCGCGGCGATGTCCTCGAGCGGGGCGGCGGATAGGGCGATGCCGGCGGCAAGGGAGCGCATCACGACGAGGGCGATGACGGCGTACACGACGATCACGACGGCGAAGCTGGCGATCATCGCCCGCGGGATGGTGCGCGCCGGATCCCGCACCTCCTCCCCCAGCACGGTCACGCGCGCGTAGCCTGCGAACGCGACGAAGAGGATCCCCGCTGCCGCCAGCACGGCCAGCGGCGACTCGGGCCCCGGGACCGTCGCGCGCACCGGGGGCGCCGCCGCGACGAAGGACATCGCCAGGACCGCGAGGACGGCCAGCACGATGGCCACGAGCACCGCCGTCGCCCGCACCGACTTCACGATGCCGCGCAGGTCGAGCGCGAGCGCGAGAATCACGGCGACCAGGCCGACGAGCCGCTCCTGGCCGGGCCACGCGTAGGCGCCGATGGTGAGGGCGGCCGCACCCGCCGAGGCTGCCTTGCCGACGACGAACGCGTATCCCGCGACGATGCCCGCGCCCCGGTTCAGGTATGCGCGGCCGTAGGCGTAGGCGCCGCCCGACTCCGGAAGCGCGCGCGCCAGCGACCCTGTGGCGATCGCATTGAGTGCCGCGACAGCCGCGGCGATGCCGAGCGCGGCCACGAGGGCGGACCCGGCGTACGCCGTCGCCGGCGTCCACGCCGCGAAGACGCCGGTGCCGAGCATCGCCCCGAGGCCGACGACGGTCGCCCCGCCGACGCCGAGCGCCCGCCTGAGGCCGCCCACCCGATCCCCCCGCGTCACGCCACCGCGGGCACGATCTCGCCCACCGGCTGGCCGCCGCCCAGGAGGACCTGGCACGCCTGGGCCCGCACGACGTCGTTGTCGATGCCCACCGCGCGCAGGATGCCCGCCATGGCGACCGGTCGCGCGCGATTCGCGCCGTCGTCGATCTTGAGGGCGACGGCGGTGCCGTCGGGAAGGGCGACGAGGTAGACCGCCTCGGCCCCCTCCTTGACCAGCGCGCCCGGCAGGGCCCGCGACAGTGCTGTCGCATCGCGATGCGTCCCCGCCACCCACTCGGGATGCGCCGACATGGCCTCCGCCACGCGGCGCGGCGCGGAGGCGGGGTCGGCCTGGACGCACGAGGACCCGAGGCGCGCCAGGCCGAGGAGGGTGAGGCCGAAGACGGGCGCACCGCAGCCGTCGACCGCGGCGGCCCACGGCTCCTCCCCGGCGAGGCCGGTGATCTCCTCCCGGACCGCGCGCTGGAGCGGGTGGTCAGGGTCCGGGTACGACTCGAGGGGCCAGTCGTTGACGCGGCACGCCAGCAGCATCGCCGCATGCTTGCCCGAGCAGTTCATGGCGATGCGCGACGGCTCCGCTCCCGCGCGGAGGGCCACGGCGCGCACGGCGTCGTCGATGGGCAGTTCCGGCGGGGTGAGCAGCGCCGACTCGTCGAGACCGGCGAGCGCCAGGATGCGGCGCACGCCGTCGACGTGGAACTCCTCGCCGCTGTGCGAGGCCGCGGACAGCGCCAGCAGCTCCCCGTCGAGGGCCGCTCCGGAGCGGAGGATCGCGGCGGCCTGGGCGGGCTTGTTCGCCGACCTCGGCAGGATCCGGGCCTCGGGATCGCCCCAGGCCCGCACGATGCGGCCCTCGGCGTCGATGACGACCGCGCCGCCGCGATGGACCCCCTCGACGACGCCGCCCCGCCTCACCTCCACGAGGACCTCGCTCACGCGGGCATCCTGCCAGGCGCCGGATGAGGCCCACTAGCGTGCGGCCATGCGCGCGGTGATCCAGCGGGTGGACGGGGCCTCCGTGGCCGTCGACGGCGCGGAGGTGGGTCGGATCGACGGACCCGGCCTGCTCCTCCTCGTGGGCGTCACGCACTCCGACACCGAGGCGACGGCCCGCCGCATGGCCCAGAAGGCCTACGACATGCGCCTCTTCGACGGTGCGCGCTTCGCCCCGCGGGAGAGCGGAGGGGAGCGGCTCAGGGAGGTCTCGGCCGCCGACCTCGGACTGCCCGTCCTCGTGGTCTCGCAGTTCACGCTGTACGCCGACACCCGCAAGGGGCGCCGCCCCACCTGGGATGCCGCCGCGCCGGGACCGGTCGCCGCGCCCCTGGTCGACGCGGTCGTCGACGAACTCCGTGCGCGCGGGGCGCATGTCGAGAAGGGCTGGTTCGGAGCGGACATGCGGGTGAGCCTGGTCAGCGACGGCCCCGTGACGATCATCGTCGACATGGACTGACCGGCTACCTGACGAGGACCACCGGCTCCTGGCTCGCGGCGACATCGCCGGACGATGTGCGCACGACGAGGTCCGCGCCCGGGTCGATGTTGCGCTTGACCACGGCGGTCGCCACGGGGCCGAGTTCGAAGTGCCGGGCCGGCGTGGCCACCCAGCCGACCTCGCGGTCCCCCAGCAGGACCGGGTCTCCATGGGCCGGGAGCGTCTCCGCGCCCCCGTCGAGGTGGAGCAGGACGAGGCGGCGCGGAGGCGATCCCAGGTTGTGCACCCGCGCCACCGCCTCCTGCCCGCGGTAGCAGCCCTTGGAGAGGTGGACCGCCGGGCCGATCCAGCCGACCTCGTGCGGCAGCGTGCGGTGGTCGGTCTCCCGGCCCAGGCGCGGCGCGGCCGCCGCGACGCGCAGGGCCTCGAGCGCCCAGGTCCCCGCGGGCTGCCCGCCCAGGACCGCGATGAGCTCCGCGCGCGGCACGAGCACCTCGCGGCCGACCAGGACGCCCGGACGGTGGTCGACGTACTTCGCGGCATCGCCCCCGCGATCGGATCCGGCCTCGGTGGTCCCCGTGCCGGCGACGTCGGCGGACACCAGCCACGTCACGCGCTCCGGATCGATCTCGCGCACCGGCTGCCAGAGGACCGCCCAGTCGGCACTGACGTCGGCGACGTCGACGCGGAGCATGAAGCGCATCGAGTCGAGGTAGGCCACAAGGCCGGCGGCAGCGCCGGGCTCGGTGGTGATCCACGTGGTCGTGCCATCGTCGGTCACGTGAAGTTCGTGCTCCACGTGCCCGTGCGGGCTCAGGATGAGCGCGGTGGTCGACTCGCCCGCACGTAGCGCCTCCAGATGCTGCGTGGTGAGGCTGTGCAGCCAGGGCAGGCGATCCGGCCCGGTCACGGTCACGACGCCGCGGTGCGAGAGGTCGACCCCGGTGGCCGTCGAGGAGGCCAGCCGGCGCTGCTCGCCGTGCGGGTCCCCGTAATGCCAGGGAACGCCCTCGTCGGGGGAGCCCTCCGGGGGAGGCACGGCGCCCGGTAGGTCCAGGGCCGGGCTGCGATCGGCGCTCATGCCCGGTCAACGCCCCGCGACCGCGCGGGCTTCCCGGCCTCCCGGCAGCGGCGGCACAGCCCCTGCACCGACATGTGACCGATGTCGGTCGCGAATCCCCGGTCGCGCTCGAGGGAGTCGACGAAGACCTGGGCCATCTGGGCCGGGACGCTGTCGATCTCCCGGCATCCGGCGCACACGAGGTGCACGTGCACCTCCTCGTCGACCGCGTGGTACGTCGGCGCGCCGTGACCGAGGTGCGCGTGGGTGACCAGGCCCACCTCCTCGAGCACCTCCAGGGCCCGGTACACCGTCGAGAGGTTGACGCCCGAGGATTTCGTCTGGACCCAGGCGAGGATCTCCTCCGGCGTTGCGTGCCCGAGGTCGGTGACGGCCTCGAGCACGAATTGCCTCTGCGGGGTGATGCGGTAGCCCTGGGCGTGCAGGCGCTCGCCCCAGGCCTGCGTCGCCGCCGACACGGTCAGTCCGCGGGCCGCAGTCGGGCGGAGAGGTGGTTGGTGAGCGGCTGCCCGACGGCCTTCATGTCGAAGGTCCACATGAGCTCGCCGTTGACGAGGCCGTAGAGCCGCTCGCCGCCGTCGTACTCCTTGGCGCTCGGCGAGCGCGTGACCACGTCGCTGGTGAGGCTCGCGCGCGCCCCGGTGATCCGGGCGTCCTCGATCGCGAGGACCTCGACGCTGCCGAGCCACAGTTCGGCGTAGCCGGTGGGGTGCGCGAGCGTCACCTCGATCTGATGGTCCGGGCGCGCCCGCCAGTAGCCCGCCTCCGTGGCGAGGGGCCGAACCTTCTCACCGTCGTCATCGAGCAGCCAACTGCGTGACGCGTAGGTGAGGAAGGGCCTCCCGTCGGTGCTGAACGAGACCTCCTGGCCGAAGCGGAAGTCCTCGATCGTGGGGTACTGGCCCAGTCCCACGCCGGCCCAGCGCCCGATGAGCCAGGAGAGGGGGACGAGGTCCTCGGGCAGGTCCGAGACGGACACTCAGCCCTGGCCCTTGTAGAGCTTGTAGACCACGTAGCCGGCGAACCAGGTGATGAAGAGGATCGCGAGGACGAGGAGTCCGGTGTAGACGATCTCGAGCACCTCCTCACCCTAGCGCCCCCGGGCCCTCGCCCCCTCGACGAGACACCGGAGGGTGCCGCGTGGTTGCATGGGCCCCTTGACGCCCACGGAAGGCCCCCCATGATCCAGCGCCGCATCGCTGCCGCCGTCGCCCTCGCCCTGCCCCTCGCCCTGCTCGTCGCCGCCCCGGTCGCCACGGCCGCGCCCGTGGCGGACGCAGCGCCACGCGGGGCCGTGCCCGCTCCTTCCTCGTGCACGCTCGTGCCGGGCGGATCCTGCGCGAACGCCGACCTCCGCGGGCGCGACCTGCGCGGACTCAACCTGCGCCGCATCGACCTGCGGGGGGCCGACCTCAGCGGCGCCGACCTGCGCAGGACGATCCTCACCAACGCCGATCTCCGCGACGCCGAGCTCGAGAACGCCGACCTGAGGCGCGCCCGCCTGCGCAACGCCGACGTGCGCGGAGCCGACTTCGGCGGGGCGAAGATGCACCAGACGCGCCTAGTCGGCGCCACCCTCAACGAAGACGACCAGGACATCATCGTCTTCCCGGAGGAGCTCGACAAGGTCGAAGCGCTTCTCGACAACGCGGAGCAGACCATCGACATCGTGATCTACGAGATCGGCGGTCCGACACTGGTCGGCCAGGCGGGTGCCCCGGGGGCCCTCATGCGGGCGGTGAGCCGCGGCGTGAAGGTCCGGGTCATGGTCAACGGCAACTGGCAGCAGTGCAACTTCGACGACACCCTGCAGAGGTTCACCAACCAATACAGCTGCGCCGCGGTCTATACGCCCTCGAACAAGAAGATCTTCTACTACGGAACGGGCAAGGCCAGTCCCACGCTCGCCGTGCAGGAGTCCCTCATGGCCGCGTACAGGAACCCGAACACCGGGGTGACCCCGATGATGCCGGAGGTGCGCTTCGCCAACAACAACTTCAATGTCACGCACCAGAAGACGATCGTGGTGGATGGCAGCTACGCCACCGGAGCCAATGCCGGACAGCCGCGCGCGGTCGCCGACATGCTCCCCACGTCGCAGGCGCTCGTCATGACGGGCAACCTCCTCAGCGAGTACTGGGGCAGCAGCTACGGCCTTGCCGCGGATGACACCACCTGGGAGACCGATCCCGCCAAGTCGTGCGCGCCGTCGTGCCAGTCGGAGAATCCCGCGCGCGACTTCGGCGTGCCGGTGGACGATCCCGGTCTCATCTCCGAGATCGGGCGCGTGTACTCCTCGGACTTCATCTGCGGAGCAGCCCAGGCCGGCGAGGCTCCGTCGCGCACCAACACCAACGACCTGCTCACCACGACGCTCCCCCTGACCTGGAGCAACGGTTCGTTCCAGGACAAGATCGGCTACACCCCCACGGATTACCCGGACACCGTGTACGGCTACCAATTCCCCACGAGCTACAGCGGGCAGCCCGTGGTGGCGCAGACCGAGCAGGGAAATGTCCGCCAGCGCATGCTGGACCTCATCAACGGGGCCGAGAAGTCACTGCTGCTCTACAACGAGGAGTTCAGCGACCCGGAGATCATCGCCGCCGTGGGCGCCGCGGCCCAGCGCCTCGGGAAGGGCAACGTCAAGCTCATCATGACGTGGAGTGCTGGATATCAGGGCCAGAAGTCCTGGCCCTCCCTCTGGCGCACGTGGAACACCCTCGATGACTCCGGCGTCTCCATCATGCTGTCCGAGTACGCCACTCCCTACACCGCGAACGAGGCGGAGCTCTACGTCCACGGCAAGGTGATCGTGGCCGACGACGCCGACGCCTACGCCGGGTCCACCAACTTCACCGCCCCGTCCATTGACTGGAACCGCGAGCTCGGGGTGCGCCTCACCAATCGGGAGGACGCGGGCGGGATCGCCCAAGGGTGGCTGCCGAGCGTGGAGGGTATCCGCGACCTCGTGACGCGCTTCACCCTCGACTTCACCGACACGGTGAACTTCACCTCCTGGGACGCCATCGAGTCGCAGCTGCCCAAGGACAACCTGGCGCGAGCGAGCTGGACTGATCCGCGCAAGAACTACCTGCGGACGGACCGCCCGCTGCTGTGCGGACCGCTCCCGACGTCGGACACCCCGGTCCCGGTCCCCTAGCGGATCCTGGGCCAGTCCCGCCCACGCCCTAGCGAGGGGTGGGACGGGCCTTGAGAGCGGCCGCCTGCTGCCCGGAGATCTCATCCAGGGACTTGCCCGTCGGCTCGATCCTCAGGGCGAACGTCACGACGAGCGCGACAAGGCACACTCCGGCCAGCCCGAGGAGAAGCGCGGGCTGGCCGATGGAGTCGAGCAGGATCGGGAAGAAGAACACCCCGATGGCGGCGCCGAGCTTGGCGGCGCCGGCGGCGAACCCGTGGCCGGCCGCGCGCACATCGGAAGGGAAGACCTCGGCCGGCAGCGCATACGTCGTCGCATTGGGGCCGGCGTTCATGAAGAAGTTGAAGACCGCGAACCCGAAGAACACCAGGGCCAGATGCGCGTTGCCGCCGCCGGGAAGCGCCGATGCGACCCCGAGGATCACCAGGGCCACGGTCATGAACGCGAATCCGGTCAACTGCAATCGAACCCGACCGAGTCGCTCGACGGTGACGATGGCGACCCCGAAGCCGAGGACCAGGAAGATGTCGAGAAGAGCCGTAGCCTCGGTGGAGGCGATGTCGTCGGCAATGAACGTCGCGTTGGGACCTGCCAGCGCCAGGGCGGCGATCAGCGTAGGGGTGAAGATCCCGACGCCGTACGTCGCGATGTCCATGAGGAACCACGGCACGGAGGTGAACGTCGTACGCCGGATCATGT
>JBJTJS010000394.1:0-3453 GCA_046096085.1 bacterium | reverse complement strand
CCCGCCGACCCTGCAGCCCAGGGCCGGCCTGACCTGCCGCATCCTCATCATCCTCGCGGGGTTCGCGGCCCTCTTCTTCTTGCTCGGGCAGATCTCCCTAGTCCTCGTCGCGCTGTTCCTCGCGGCATTCTTCACCGCGCTGGCCTCGCCCATCATGTCCGTGCTGCGCAGGAAGCTGCATCTGCACAAGGTCATCGCGATGATCCTGGCGATCCTCCTCATCGCCATCGCCGTCGTCGTCGTCCTCACCATCGTGATCCGCTCCATCGTCATGGAGGCCCCCCAGCTCGCCGCATCGTTCAACCAGTCGATCGACCAACTGGAGACGTTCCTCTCCCAGCCACCGTTCAACATCAACGACCAGGACTTCAACAACTACCTCACCCAGGTCGAGAACTGGGGCAAGACCCTCGCGGTGGACATCGGCTCCTCGGCCCTCGGCTCGGTGGGCGACCTCGTGCTCGGCGGATCGGTCTTCATCTTCGGCGTGATCTTCTTCATGATGACGCCGAACACGATCTGGGGCTGGGTCGTCAGCTGGGTGCCAACCCGGGCCCGCCCCTACGTGAACACCTCCGGCGAGCTCGCCTGGGACTCCCTCTCCGGCTACACACGAGGGGTCGTCGTGGTCGCCCTGTGCGACTCCATACTGGTGTTCATCGGACTGATGATCCTCCAGGTGCCCATGGCACCCGCCCTGGCCGCCATCGTGTTCTTCGGGGCCTTCATCCCCGTGATCGGCGCCCCGATCGCCACCTTCTTCGCCGCGATCGTGGCCCTGGCCGAGCGCGGCCCCATCATCGCGCTCTGCGTCGTCGGCCTGACCATCGTCGTCGGCTCCTTCGACGGCGACGTGCTGCAGCCCCTGGTCATGGGCAAGGCCGTGAGCCTCAACCCACTCGCGATCATCATTCTCATCGCGATGGGCTCCATCCTGCTCGGCATCATCGGCGCCCTGGTCGCCGTCCCCATCGGCGCAGCCGTCTACCGCGTGCTGAAGTACCTCACCGACCGCGACCCGGAGCACCCGCTTCCGGGACGCTCCCCGCCCGACGATGCGACGCCGGAGGACTCGACGCCGGGCGATTCGGAGGCCCCTGCAGCGGAGGGAGCAACTCCCCCCGCAGACGCAGCGGGGGACGTCACCACCTCGGCAGCGACTTCCCAGGGTTGAGGATGTTCCGCGGGTCCACCGCGGCCTTGATCCGAAAGTGCAGGTCCTGCGCCGCCTCGTCGAGCTCGGCGAACAGCGATGGGCGCTTGAGCAGCCCCACGCCGTGCTCCCCGGTCACCGTGCCGCCGAGGGTCAGCGCCACCTCCAGGATGTCGTCGAACGCCGCGAGGGCCCGCTGCGCGGCCGCCTCGTCGCCCCTGGGGATGACGATGGTGGGATGCAGGTTCCCGTCGCCGGCGTGGCCGAAGGTCCCGATCATCACGTCGTGCCGCGCGGAGACGTCCTCGATCATCGCCACGGCCTCGGCGAAGCGGGAGCGGGGCACGGCGATGTCGTCGAGCAGCCAGTCGCCCAGCGCCTCCAGCGCGGGGATCGCCATCCGCCGGGCGCCCATGAGCATCTCCGACTGCTCCTGGTCCTCCGACCGGTAGGCCTCGACGGCGCCTGCCTCCTCGCACGCCCGCAGGATCACATCCGCGTCGGCCGACGCAGCGTCGCCAGGCAGGTCGGTCTGCGCGATGAGCAGGGCACCCGCGTCGAGGGGGAGCCCGCTGGGGCGCCACTGCTCCACCGCCGTCATCGTCGTGCGATCGAGGATCTCCAGCACGCTGGGGGTCGTGCGCTGCATGATCGCCTGGACCGCTGCCCCGGCGGCCTTCATCTCGTCGAACACCGCGACGACGGTCGTGGGCAGGGGCGGCAGCGGCCGGAGCCGCAGCCGCGCCATGGTCACCACGCCGAGCGTGCCCTCACTGCCGACGATCAGGCCGGCCAGGTCGTAGCCCGCAACCCCCTTGACCGTGCGGCGGCCCACCCGGGTGATGCGGCCGTCGGGGAGCACCACCTCGAGGCCGAGTACGGCGTCCCGGGTGACGCCGTACTTCACGCAGCACAGGCCGCCGGCATTCGTGTTGACATTGCCCCCGATCGAGCAGAAGTCCTTGCTGGCAGGGTCGGGGGCGTACCAGAGCCCGTACCCGGCCACATGGTCGCGCAGCTCGGTGTTGAAGATCCCCGGCTGGGTCTCGACGAATCCGTTGCCGGCGTCGACATTCAGCACGTTGCGCATGCGCTCCAGGCAGAGCACGATGCTGCCGTCGATCGCGTTCGAGCCGCCGGTGAGGCCCGACCCCGCGCCCCGGGGAATCACCGGGACGCGCTGCTCGTGGGCCTCACGCAGGACCGCTGAGACCTGCTCGGCGTTGCGGGGGAACACCACCGCGAAAGGCTCCCCCGCCTGCGTGCCGGTCGAGCGGTCGGCCCGGTAGGACTGCAGGATGTCGCGATCGGTGGCGACGTCGCCCGGGGAGAGCGCCCTCTCCGCCGCGGCGAGCACGGCGTCCTCGGGGGTCACGCGCACCCGTGGACGGTCGCCGCGATGGCGTCGATCGCCGCGCTGGTGAGGCCCGGTGCGTAGTCAGGCGGACGGTGATTGACCATGACGGCGAAGCTGCGCCAGGTGCCGTCCGGTGCCCGGGTCAGGCCGGCGAGGGTGTTGACCCCGGTGAGACTGCCCGTCTTGGCGAACACCGCGCCCCGCGCGCAGCTCGCGGGTGGCGAGGAGAAGCGGTTCGTGAGCGTGCCGGTCTCCCCGGCGACCGGCATCCATCGGCGGATCGGCGCCAGTTCGCGGTGGGCCGGGTCGACTACGAGGTCGAGCACGGTCGTGAGGAACTTCGCGGTCAGGCGGTCGTCCATGCTGAGCCCGCTGCCGTCGTAGAGCTTCATGCCGAACGGCGTGAGATCGAGTTCGCGGAGGGTCTCCTTGGCCGCGGCGGTGGACGCCGACCACGTCGCCGGGTAGCCGCGCGCGAGCGCGACCTGGCGGAAGAGCACCTCGGCGACATTGTTCTCGCTCACCCTGAGCATCAGCTCGATGGCGTCGGCGAGCGTGTTGCGCGCCACCACGGCGATGCGCCGCGAATCGTCGGGGACCACCGCCCGCTCTCCCACCCGGGCACTGATCCCTTCGCCCTGGAGTTCGCGCACGAAGACTGCGAGAGCGGTCGACACGGTGTCGCGGGAGTACTCCCCCAGCATGGCGAGCGGCCTGACCGCGGCGGCGTAGGTCGGACTGTCCCCGGGCTCCCACCCCCGGGCATCGGTGGGCCGGGGGAAGAGGTAGTCGTCGACGTCGAGGACGACGCTCCTGACCCCCTCCTTCTTGAGCTTCGCGGCGGTGCGCCCTGCGAGCCGACGCAGGTCAGCGGCCGTGAGCAGCGGATCGCCCCCGCCGACGAGGATGACCGTCTCCTCGTCGGGCCCGGCCATGACCCGGG
>JBJTJS010000393.1:0-3051 GCA_046096085.1 bacterium | reverse complement strand
GGGGGGGGGGGGGGGGGTGGCGCCCCCCCCCTCCCCTCGCCCGGAGGCGCTAGGAAGGTTGCACTAGCCGAGCGTGACGTTCGTCAGGATGGTGCCGGCATCGAGGCCCGCGATGACCTCCTCGACCTTCTTCTTGACGTCGTCGGGGACCGCAGCCTCGGTGTCGTGGTACGGAGCGAGACCCGTCAGGCCGAAGTAGTTGCCACCGGGCGCCTTGCCGTCCTTGGCCAGGAGGATGAGGTCCCGGGTGCCCTCGCGAAGCTTCTTCTCCGCCGACGTCAGCAGGCACTTCTGCGCCTGCGGCACGGTGAAGTACTGGTCGGTGTCGACGCCGATGCAGAAGATCGTCTCGCCGGCACCGGGCGCCTTGGCGATCTCGATGAGGGCGCCGTTGCCGGTGTTGCCACCCGCGCCGAAGATGATGTCGGCACCCTGCGCGAGCTGCTTCTTGGCCTCGGCCGCACCCCACTCCGGATCGTTGAAGGCATTGTCAGGGGCGTGGTAGACCAGCGTGACCTCGACGTCGGGGTTCGCCGCCAGGGCGCCGGCCTTGTAGCCCTCACCGAAGAGCTTCACCGGAGGGACGGTGTCGGTGCCGAGCACCGCGCCGATCTTGCCCGTCTTGGTCATGAGGCCGGCGAGGTAGCCCGCGGCGTATCCCGCCTTGTCCTCGCTGAAGACCAGGCCCGTGAGGTTCGGGATGATGGGTTCAGCCTGGAACTGGTCGACGCCGATGAACGCCGTACCCACGTCCTTCTGGGCATCGGCCGCCTCGACACTGGCCTCGCCCATGAGGAAGCCGACGGTGACGATCACGTCGTAGTTCGCCGATATGAACTGGTTCATGTTGTTGGCGTAGTCCTTGGGATCGACCGTCTCGATGTACTTGGCGTAGCCGCCCGTAGCCTTGGCCGCTTCCTTCGCGCCTTCCCAGGCGGACTGGTTGAACGACGTGTCGTCGACCTTGCCCGTGTCGGTCACCAGGCCGATGCAGAACGCGTCGGGGCCGGGGCAGTCGCCCTCGCCACCGCCGCCGGCGGCCTGGCTGCTGCCGCCGGACTCGCTGCTACCACCGCTGGCGGAGTCGCTGCTGCTGCCGCCGCAGGCGGCCAGGAGCAGGGCGGATGCGGCCACGGCCGCGAGAACGATCTTGCGATGCATGCAGGCACCCTTCTCTTCGAGTGTGCGTGGGCGGGTGTTCATCGCCGCCACGTCACGGTGAGGTGGATCTGGCCTCTCCCTATGGCCGTCCCCCGCCGGCCCGACAGGGCGCGCGCACGCCGTGACGATCCCGTGATGCGACGCACGGCACGCGGAGCGACCCCTGTGACGCATGGGACTGTCGGGATCGGTCGACGCTCACCCCGGCCGGGCGCTCGCCGACCAGCCGGCGTCGACCGGGAGCACGACACCGGAGATCCCCGAGGCCCTGGGGCCGGCGAGGAAGTGCACGGTCGCGGCCACCTCGTCGGCGCTCACGATGCTGCCGCGGGGAGTCTGCTGGGTCCAGGCGAGGTGGCCCTCGGGCCAGGACGCGCTCAGCCCGTCGCGCTCGACGAGCCCGGGCGCCACCGCGTTGGCACGGATGCCGCGTGGGCCGAGGTCCACCGCGAGGGATCGCGTGAAGGCCTCCAGTCCGGCCTTGGCGGCGGCGTAGGGGCCCCGGCCCGGGAAGGCGAGCGACGATTCGACCGAGGAGACGTTGACGATCGCCGAGCCGCTCGGCATATGCGGAGTGCATGCCTGGGAGAGGCGTACGGCGGTCAGCAGCGTGGCCTCGAGCATCGCGGCCCAGCGCGCCGCGTCATGCGGGCCGGGCTCGCCGATCATCTGGTCGGCGGCGGTGTTGACGAGGACGTCGATACGCCCGTGATCCGCCACGATCTCGCGCACGATGCGGTCGACGTCGGCATCCGAGATCAGATCGCCCGCGACGTCGCCGCGCTCGGCGGAGCGCGACTGTCGCACGACGATATCCGCCGCGAAGGCGCGAACGAGCGCCCGGCCGAGGCCGCCCGAGGCACCGGTGACGAGCACCACCCGGGGGTCAGCCACGGATCATCCCCCGGATGCGCTCGGCGGGCTCCCACGCGGACAGGTCGGTAGCGGCGGTCGCGAGGGTGAAGCCGCTGCACGGGGGCGCGAGCATGCAGACGACGAGGGTCCAGTCGCCGCGGGTCCGCGACGCCTGCCACGTGCCGGCGGGAACGCGCACCGCGGGCACCTCGCCGGCGTCGATCCCCGTGCCGAGCGCGCACTCCTCGTGCGTGGCATCGGGGTGGAGCAGCAGCATCTGCGCCGGGGCCCCGGCCACGTGCACCCAGGTCTCGTCCTCGCGCAGAACATGAAGTGCGCTGAAGTCCTCCGGCGTCAGCAGCCCGTAGATCGCATTGGCATGCTCGGTGCGCCACAGGACGCGGAACCACACGCCTTCCCCGTCGAGATACTCCAGGTCCAGCGCCTCGATGACCTCGGCCGCCGACAGGGAGTCGAGACCGCTCATGGGGAGGCCACCAGGTGCTGGGCATCGTCCATGACCGCGCCCGCATCGACCCGCGTGGGCCGCCGGTCGCGCACGACGATCTCGCCGGCGACCAGGACATCGCGCACGTCGGATCGGCCGGCGGCGTACACGATCGCGGTATAGGGGTCGCGGATCGGCACCAGGTGCGGCGCCCTCAGGTCGAGGACGACGAGGTCGGCCTCCTTGCCCGGCTCGATGGTCCCGATCCGGTCGCCGAGGCCGAGCGCGCGGGCGCCCTCGAGGGTGGCGGCCGCGAGAACCTCCCGCGACTCCACGGACGCCGGATCGTCACGCACCAGTCGCGAGAGGTTCGCAGCCAGGCGCATCACGGCAAACATGTCGAGGTCGTTGCTCGAGGAGCATCCGTCTGTGCCCAGGCCGACCCGGATGCCGTCGTCGCGATAGCCGACGAAGTCGGCGGCGCCGCTGGCGAGCTTGAGGTTGGACCCCGGGCAGTGCGCCACCGATGCCCCGGTCGCCGCGAGGAGGCGACGTTCGCCGTCGTCGAGGCGCACGCCGTGGCCGAG
>JBJTJS010000392.1:0-4729 GCA_046096085.1 bacterium | reverse complement strand
TCGCGAGGTCGTGGCCCCGGGTTCCCCCGGACTCGCGGAGGTCGTGGCAGCGTTCGGCCCCGGTGTGCTTCGGCAGGACGGGAGCCTCGATCGCGCCGCGCTCGCGGCGATCGTCTTCGCCGACGACGGCCGTCGTCGAGCCCTGGAGGCCATCACGCATCCCCTCATCGCCGCCAGGAGCGCAGAGCTCATCGCCGCTGCTCCACCCGGGTCCATCATCGTCTACGACATGCCCCTGCTCGTGGAGCAGGGACCGGAGGCCCTGCGGTCGTGGGACGCGATCGTCGTCGTCGATGCGCCTGACGACCTCCGCATGCGCCGCGCGGTCGCGAGGGGGATGAGCGCCGACGACGCGGTCGCTCGCATGGCGGCGCAGGCCCCCCGGGAGGAGCGCCTGGCGGTGGCGGACTACGTCGTCGACAACGGGGCGAGCCTGGAGGATCTCGACGCCGAGGTGGACCGGCTGTGGGCGCGGCTCCGCGCGGCGGCGCCCCCCGACCTAGGCTGACACGGTGAGACCCGTCACCGACCTCGAGCGCCGCGTCGCACCCTTCCGCGTGATCGCGGACTACGCGCCCGCGGGCGACCAGCCGGCCGCGATCGACGACCTGCAGGCTCGGGTCGAGGCGGGCGAGCGCGACATCGTGCTCCTCGGGGCCACGGGCACGGGCAAGAGCGCCACCGCGGCCTGGCTGATCGAGAGGCTCCAGCGCCCCACGCTGGTCATGGCGCCGAACAAGACGCTGGCCGCCCAGTTGGCCAACGAGTTCCGCGAGCTCCTCCCGGACAACGCCGTGGAGTACTTCGTCTCCTACTACGACTACTACCAGCCCGAGGCGTACGTCCCCCAGACGGACACCTACATCGAGAAGGACTCGTCGATCAACGAGGAGGTCGAGCGCCTGCGCCACTCGGCGACCAACTCCCTCCTCACCCGCAGGGACGTCGTCGTGGTGGCCACCGTGTCCGCCATCTACGGCCTCGGCACGCCGCAGGAGTACGTCGACCGCATGCTCCGGCTCCGCGTGGGGGAGTCCCACGACCGGGACGACCTCCTGCGCAGGCTCGTCGACATCCAGTACGCGCGCAACGACGTGAGCTTCGAGAGGGGGACGTTCCGGGTGCGGGGGGACACGCTGGAGATATTCCCGGTCTACGAGACGCACCCCGTGCGCGTCGACATGTTCGGCGATGAGATCGAGCGCCTCATGACACTGCATCCGCTCACCGGCGAGATCCTCACCGAGGACTCCGAGCTGTACGTCTTCCCCGCCACCCACTACGTGGCGGGAGCCGAGCGCATGGCCCGGGCGGTGCGCTCCATCGAGGAGGAGTTGACCGAACGCCTGACGGAACTCGAGTCTCAGGGGAAGCTCCTGGAGGCCCAGCGCCTGCGCATGCGGACGACGTACGACCTGGAGATGATGCAGCAGATCGGCACCTGCGCCGGCATCGAGAACTACTCGCGCCACATCGACGGCCGCGAGGCGGGCTCGCCGCCCAACTGCCTGCTCGACTACTTCCCGGAGGACTTCCTCCTCATCATCGACGAGTAACACGTGTCCGTGCCTCAGATCGGCGGGATGTACGAGGGCGACATGAGTCGCAAGCGCACCCTGGTAGAGCACGGCTTCCGACTGCCGAGCGCCATGGACAACCGGCCCCTGCGCTGGGAGGAGTTCCGCGAGCGGACGGGCCAGACCGTGTACCTCTCGGCCACGCCCGGTCCCTTCGAGCTCGGCCAGTCCGGCGGGGAGTTCGTCGAGCAGGTCATCCGCCCCACCGGGCTCGTCGACCCGCAGATCGTCGTCAAGCCCACCGAGGGCCAGATCGACGACCTCATGCACGAGATATCCCTGCGCGCCGAGCGCCGGGAGCGAGTCCTGGTGACCACGCTCACCAAGCGCATGGCGGAGGACCTCACGGACTACCTCCTCGAGAACGGCGTGCGCGTGCGGTACCTCCACTCGGAGGTCGACACGCTGCGGCGGGTGGAGCTCCTGCGGGAACTGCGCATGGGGGAGTTCGACGTGCTCGTCGGGATCAACCACCTGCGCGAGGGCCTCGACCTCCCGGAGGTCTCGCTCGTGAGCATCCTCGACGCCGACAAGGAGGGCTTCCTGCGCTCCGACACCTCGCTCATCCAGACGATCGGCCGGGCCGCGCGCAACGTCAGCGGCGTGGTGCCCAGGTACGCCGCCTCGGTCACGCCGTCGCGGGCCCGGCCCATCGACGAGACCAATCGGCGCCGAGACAAGCAGGTCGCCTACAACGTCGAGCATGGGATCGACCCGACGCCCCTGCGCAAGCGGATCGGCGACATCACCGAGATGCTCGCCCGCGAGGATGCGGACACCGTCAGCCTCATGGCGGAGCGGACGGGCGGAGGCTCGGGTGCCTCCCGACGGACGTCGACGGTGGCCGGCCAGGACCTCGTGGACCTCATCCAGCAGCTGACCGAGCAGATGCATGCGGCCGCGGCGGAGCTCCAGTTCGAACTCGCAGCCCGCTACCGTGACGAGGTGGCCGAGCTCAAGCGCGAACTCCGGGGGATGCAGGAAGCCGGTACCGCGTGAACGTCCCGCTGTGGATGTGGCTCGCCACCATCGGCGGGCTCGTCGCGATCATCACCCTCGACCTCCTACTGGTGGACAGCCGGCCTCACGTCTTCGGCCCCCGCGAGGCGACACGGTGGGTGATCTTCTACATCGCCCTCGCCCTCGCCTTCGCGGGCTTCATCTGGTGGTACTTCGGGATCCGCAACGCCGGGGAGTTCCTCGCCGGGTACATCACGGAGTACTCCCTCAGCGTCGACAATCTCTTCGTCTTCATGGTCATCCTGTCCGCGTTCGCGGTGCCCGTGGAGTACCGGCACCGCGTGCTCCTCATCGGAATCGTCATCGCCCTGGTCCTCCGCGCGGCGCTGATCCTGGTCGGGGCGGAGGCCATCGCGCGTTTCGCCGGCACCTTCTACGTCTTCGGGGCGCTCCTCATCTTCACGGCGGTCAAGGTCTGGCGCTCGCACGACGCCGAGCCGAACCCTGAGGGCAATGCCCTGATCCGATGGCTCGAGCGCCACGTGCCCACCACGCGGGAGTACCACGGCACCAAGCTCACCGTGCGGCTGGACGGCCGGCGCGTCATCACGCCCATGCTCCTCGTGATGCTGGCGATCGGAACGACCGACATCCTCTTCGCGATCGACTCGATCCCGGCGATCTTCGGTCTGACGAAGGAGGCGTACCTCGTCTTCGCGGCCAATGCGTTCGCGCTCATGGGCCTGCGCCAGCTCTTCTTCCTGCTCCACGGCCTGTTCGACAAGATCATCTACCTCAACCGCGGCCTGGCGATCATCCTCGCGTTCATCGGGGTCAAGCTCGTGCTCGAGGCCGTCGAGGCGACGACGGGCCTCGCGGTGCCGCACATCCCCATCGTCGTGTCGCTCGGAGTGATCGTCGGAGTTCTGGCCATGACCGCCGTGATCAGCCTCATCGCCGTGAGCCGGGATCCATCTCTCATCGCGACGAGCCCGGAGTCGAAGGCCGAGGTCGAGGCGGCGGCTGACCGGGGGCTGGCCCTGGAGCCGCTGCTCGATGAGACGGACCAGACCCGGGAGGCGGAGCCCCCCGAAGCCCGTTAGCGTGGGAGGCCGGTCGACATCCGGGAGGTCGAGTGAGCGTCTCGCTGACGCTGTGGCTGGTCACCATCGGCGCGATCCTCGTGCTGGTGGTCATGGACTTCCTCACGGTCAGCCGGAAGCCGCACGACGTCAGCTTCCGGGAGGCGGCTCTCTGGTCGGTGTTCTACATCGCCGTGGCCATCGCCTTCGGCGTGTGGGTGTGGGTGAGCGCGGGATCGGCGTACGGCACGCAGTTCTTCACGGCGTACCTCGTGGAGAAGTCCCTGAGCGTGGACAACCTCTTCGTCTTCGTCATCATCCTGGCCCAGTTCGCCGTGCCGAGCATCTACCACCAGCGGGTGCTTCTCGTGGGCGTCGTCCTCGCGCTCGTCCTGCGCGCCATCTTCATCGCGATCGGGGCCGCGGCGCTCGCGGCCTTCTCGTTCACGTTCGTGATCTTCGGGGCCATCCTCATCTGGACCGGCATCCAGCTCTTCCGGCACCGCACCGCGGACCCGGAACCCAAGGACAACCTCGTCGTCCGCACGTTCCGCAAGTGGTACCCGGTTGCCGACGAGTACCACGATACGAAGCTCTTCGTGCGGATCGACGGCAAGCGCCTGGCGACTCCACTGCTGCTCGTCATGATCGCCATCGCCTCGACCGACCTGCTCTTCGCGCTCGACTCGATCCCGGCGACGTTCGGGGTGACCCAGGAGCCGTACCTGGTCTTCACGGCGAACGCCGCGGCGCTCCTCGGCCTGCGTGCGCTGTACTTCCTGCTCAAGGGCCTCCTCGACAAGCTCATCTACCTGTCGACCGGCCTCGCGGTCATCCTGGTGTTCATCGGGGTGAAGCTCATCCTCACGTTCGCGCACGAGGTGAACACGTCGATCCCCAAGATCCCCACGCCGCTCTCGCTGGCGGTCATCGCCGCGATCCTCGTCATCGCGACCGTCGCGTCCTGGCTCAAGGTGCGCAAGGACCCGAGTGCCACCGCCCACGCCGGAACCGTGACCAAGCCCAAGCACCACGACGGCGACGGAGGCTCCCCGCGCGTCTGAGTTACCCGAATGGTGGGTAAGCGGGCCGCTAACCCACCATTCGGGT
>JBJTJS010000391.1:0-6221 GCA_046096085.1 bacterium | reverse complement strand
GCCCACAGTGCCCGCCTGGGGAATCAGGCCGCCGCTTCCGCCCGGGCCGCCGTACCAGTTGCTGCCGAGGTTGGTGCCATTGCCGCCGAAGCCGCCGCCCCCGCCCGCGACGATGAGGGCCTGCGAGGCGGGCGCACCCGGCAGTCGGATGTCGGTGGCGCCGCCGCCGCCGGCGCCGACCTGGAATCCGCCGCCGGAGTGCCAGCCGCCATTGCCGCCGCCGTTCCAGCCGCCGACACCGGTCGAGCTCTGGTTGGCCCCGTTGCCGCCGACGTTCACCTGCAGTGCGAGAGCGCCCGGGGGGATCGTGAGCACGCCGCTCATCTGGTTGGCCAGCACCGTCGGGGCGCCCATGCCGCCGCCGAATCCACCCGTGGCCGTAAAGCCGACGCTCTGCACGCCGACGGGGACGGTCCAGGTCTGCGACGCACCGGTGTAGGCGAAGGTCACGTTGCTGGTCGCACGCGGAGCGGGACTGCTCGCGAGCACCGGAGGCGCAGCGACCGCAGAGACGACGAGGGCCAGCGCGAGTGTCGATACCCCGATGAGACGCGTGCGCATGCGGGCTATTCTGCCGAGGCCGCGTAGGTGATGCGACCGTCCGCCTCGTCCTTGTCGATGCGCCGGGTGAGCCACAGGCCCTCCAGGGCCATCTCGACGCACGCGGCGCTGATGCCCGCGGTGGGCTCCGCGTCCGGGCCCTCGAGCGCGCCGACGAGCCGGCCCAGGCCCTCGAACTGTCCCCCGGAGGCGAGGAGGTCGGGGCCGCGCACGAGGTCGCCCGTCTCGATGGTGGCGCCCTCGTCGAGGACGGCCACGAGCGGCCCGAGGTCCATGCCGCCGAGGTGGCGGCGGTAGGTCTCGGCGACCGCCTTGCGCGCGAGGTGATGCAGCACCTCCTCCTCGCGGCCCTCCTCGCTCACCTCGAACTCGACCTTCCCGCGCAGCGTGGGAACGACGCCATCGAGATCACCGACGCGCGCGACGGGGAAGTCGCCGGTGATCGCGGCACGGCGCAGGGCAGCGCCGGCGAGCGCCTCGGCACCGGCGATGGCGAAGCGCGCGGACACGCCGCTGCGCTGGTCGACCGCCGCGGACTCGCGCACGAGCCGGGTGAAGCGGGCCATCACCTCGAGGAGATGGCGGGGCACGATGGCGACGAGGTCGGCCTCTTGCGCGATGAGGTCGACCTCGTGGGCGACGTCGTAGGGGTAGTGGGTGGAGATCTCCGCCCCGAAGCGGTCCTTCATCGGGGTGATGATGCGCCCGCGGTTGGTGTAGTCCTCGGGATTGGCGCTGGCCATGACGAGCAGGTCCAGGGGGAGGCGCAGGGTGTAGCCGCGGACCTGGATGTCGCGCTCCTCGAGGACGTTGAGCAGGGCGACCTGGATGCGCTCGGCCAGGTCGGGCAGTTCGTTGATCGCGAAGATGCCGCGGTTGGTCCGCGGCACGAGGCCGAAGTGGATGGTCTCGGGATCGCCGAGCGTGCGGCCCTCGGCCACCTTGACCGGATCCACGTCGCCGATGAGATCGCCGACCGACGTGTCGGGGGTGGCGAGCTTCTCGCCGTAGCGCTCGCTGCGATGCCGCCACGTCACCGGGGTGTCATCGCCGAGCTCGGCCACGAGTCGGGCCCCGAATGCGCTCACCGGGCCCATCGGGTCGTCGTTCACCTCGGACCCCTCGACGATGGGGATCCACTCGTCGAGCAGGGTGACGAGCGTTCGAATGAGCCGGGTCTTCCCCTGGCCCCGCTCGCCCAGGAGGACGACGTCATGGCCCGCGAGGAGCGCCCGCTCCAGTGGCGGCAGCACCGAGTCATCGACGCCGACGATCCCGGGGAACGTGGGCTCCCCGGCCGCCAGCCGCGCGCGCAGGTTGTCGCGGATCTCCTCCTTGACGCTGCGGGGCGAGTAGCCCGATGCGCGCAGCGCTCCCAGGGTCCTCGGGAGTTCGGCGGGGATGACGGGGGTGCTCATGGCTCGACGGTACGCCAGGATGGGGCCGTGGCATCCCGGGAGTGCTCGGCAGGGCTGGGCCTGGACCTGGACCTCGAGGGCGGCGTCGGCGGCGCGGTCCGCGCGGCGCTCGCGGGACTGGACGGCGCACCGGCCCTGGCCATCGTCGAGGTCTGCGCGCCGGGGGAGCCCGCCGCCGCCGGGCGAGCGCTCGGGGAGGCGGGGCGGTCGATCCGCGAGGCGGCGCCGGACTGCACCGTGGTGGGGTCGAGCGCGCACGGCGTCATCGGGGGCGGAGATTCCGTCGAGATGCGCCCGGCGGTGTCGGTGTGGATGGCGATGCTGGGAGGCTCTCGGGCGCGCGGCTTCCGCATCGGGTCAGTCCCGGCTCCCGCGGGAGGCGTGGCGATCACCGGGCTCCCCGAACTGCGCCCCGACGACCGCATCGCGCTCCTCCTCGCCGACCCCTGGACGCTGCCGATGGACGAGGTGGTCGCCTCCTTCGCGCGCGTCGACGGCGACCTGCCCGTGGTCGGGGGCATGGCGTCGGGTGCGACGCGGCACGGCGACTCCCGGCTCATGCTCGACGGCGCGGTCTTCGACAACGGTGCGGTGGGGGTCGTCCTGGACCAGGCATCCCCGGTGCGCGCGGTGGTGAGCCAGGGCTGCCGCCCGATCGGGGATGCCATGACGGTCACGGCGGCCCAGGGCCACACCATCGGCGAACTCGCGGGCCGTCCCGCCGCCGAGAGGCTGCGCGACGTCGTCGCATCCCTGGATGCCGAGGAGCAGGCCCTCGTGGTGCGCGGGCTTCACATCGGGATCGCGCATGCGGGGTCGGGGGACGGCGCGAGCGCAGCCGACTACGTCGTCAGCGGCATCCTCGGCGTCGACGCGGCAACCGGGGCGATCGCCGTGGGCGACGAGGTGCCCGTGGGCGGGGTCGTGCGCCTGCACCTGCGTGACGCCGACTCCGCCGACGCGGACCTGCGCTCGGTGGTGTCCGCCATCCGGCCCGCCGATGCTCGCGGGCCGACGGGGGCCTATCTCGTCACGTGCAACGGCCGGGGTGGGGCGATGTTCATGAGCTCCGACCACGATGCCGCGCTCGTCCGCGAGGGGCTCGGCACGGATGCCGTCGGCGGCTTCTTCGCCGCGGGGGAGATCGGTCCCGTGGGCGGCTCCAATCACCTGCACGGCTTCACCGCCGTCGTGCTCGTGGTGGATGCGGCCGTCGAGCCCGGGGCCGTGGAGATCGCACGCTCCACGATCGTGGGCCCCGATGAGTACAGCGTGGACATCGACGCGGAGTTGCGCGCGCTCCTGGAGCCCTGAGCCGGCAACGTCGCCGTCGACAGGGCCGTCCACAGGAGCCGGGCGCGCCGTTGACGCGGCCCGGTCGGGGCGATCTAGGTTGGGCGCGTGACCGTCGACCGTCATCGCTCCGCCGTCTACGCCGCCGAGGACCAACTCGGCCGGCTCCTCGCGCGGGGCGGCGCCGTCGACTTCTACGGATCCTCCCTCACGCTGCCGGTCGAGCGACACTTCGCCGACATCGCCAGCGTGCAGCGCTACGTCGATTCCGTGCTCGCGCTGGCCCCGGTGCGCGATCGCTGGCCCGTCATCCCCCCCGTGCGCGTGCGCGAGCGCTCGGGCCTGTCGCGCGCGCACTACGAGCCGGCCACGCCCGGCAGGGGCGCCTCGGCCGCCATCGCCATCCCCCTCGCCGGCCCGGTCGAGGCCCGGTGGGCGGGGCGGGAGACCGTGGTCCTGCACGAGGTCGCCCACCACCTCGTTGCGCAGGATGCGCCGCCCGAGCCCTGGCACGGCCCGACGTTCTGCGGCGCGCTCCTGACGCTGCTGGGCATCGTGATCGGCCCGGAGGCCGCGCTGGCCCTGCGCGCAGCGTTCGACGGTGCCGGCGTGCCGGTGCGGGAGAGCGCCGTGGAGGTGTCGCCATGAGCCATCTCGACCGCATCGCCGCGCTGCTGGTCAAGGCCGAGCGCAGCGACAACGCCCACGAGGCCGAGGCCTATCTCGCGAAGGCGCAGGCCCTGGCGACGCAGGCCAGCGTCGATCTCGCCGTCGCCCGCGCCCTGACCGCCCGTCGCGAGGCACGCGAGCAGCCGGTGAGTACCACCATCACCATCGGGGAGCGCGGCAAGCGCGCCAACACCCACCTGGTGAGCCTCTTCGTCGTCGTCGGGCAGTGCAACTCGCTGCAGATCGACATCGCGCACAACTCCACCTACGTCATCGCCTACGGAATGCCCAGCGACATCGAGCTCGTCGAGGCCCTCTTCGGGTCCCTGGCCACGCAGATGACCGCGTCGGCGAACACGTGGCTCGCGGTGGGGGAGTGGCGCGGGGACACGTACGTCTCCCGCGATGGCTGGCGCAAGGACCACACGGCGCAGACCGCGCGCGCGGCCTTCTACCGCGCGTTCATCGACCGCATCGGCGATCGCCTGCAGCAGGCGCGGGAGGAGGTGCTGGCCGAGGCGGAGCGCCAGCGCCTCCAGGTCCCCGCAGAGGTGCCGGGGGGCACGGCCGTGGCCACCACGGGCGCGCTGGTGCTGCGCGGCAAGGAGGCCGAGGTCCGTTCCTTCTACCGGCAGTCGTCGCGTGCCCGGGGAAGCTGGTCCGGCTACTCCGGCGGGGTGCGCCGGCGTGCTGGCCGCGCCTCGCGGGGGGGACGTGCGGCGGCCGACCGGGCACGGACGACGAGCGCCCGGGGCATCGGCGCGAAGGGCCCGGGCCTGTCGGCCTAGCCGGAGTCCCTAGCGCCGGCGCAACACCATCGGCATCCCGGCCTTCGTGCGCAGGGTGACCGCCGGAACCGGCGTGACGTTGCTGCCGGGGACCAGTTCGGGGCGCCAGCGCTGCGCGAGGGTGGCGAGCACCAGCGTCGCCTCGGTCCACGCGAACTGCTCGCCGATGCACCGTCGATTGCCCCACCCGAAGGGGAACCACGCGCCGCGCGGCTGCCCGGGTGCCTCCTCGCTGAAGGCACCCGTTTCGTCGATCCACCGCTGCGGTCGGAAGGCCAGCGACGAGTCCCACCACCGCGGGCTGCGATGCAGTGCGAACTGGCTGATGAGGGTGATGGCTCCGGCGGGGAGGGTCCAGCCGTCGACCTCGACGTCGGTGAGCATCCGGCGCCCCTGGATCCATGCGGGCGGATAGAGCCGGATGGCCTCGGCGATGACCGCACGCGAGCGCGGCAGCGACGCCACGTCATCCATGCCGGGTGCGCGACCGGCGAGCACGGCGTCCAGCTCCTCGTGCAGCCACTCTGCGACCGCTGGGTTCTGCGCGAGCAGCATCCACGTCCATGTCATCGTCATCGCCGTGGTCTCGTGACCGGCGAGGACGAGCGTCATCGCCTCGTCGCGGACCTGGGTGTCGCTGAAGGCCGAGCCGTCCTCCTCGGCGGCGATGAGCATGCTCAGCATGTCCCCGGTGTCACTGAGCTCGCGATGCTGCTCGATGATCCGTTCGACGATGCGGTCGATGCGGGCGAAGGACTCCAGCGCCCGCTTGCGGCTCGGCAGCGGGACGCGCAGCACCTGGGGTCCGAGGACGAGGTAGCGGCCCATGCCCTGCAGGAGCCCGGCGAGGGACTCCCCGATCTCGTGCGCGTCGTCGGCGAGGTCGGACCCGAAGAGCGTGCGTCCGACGATCGTCAGGGTGAGAGCCGACATGTCGCTCTGCATGTCCAGCGCCCGGCCCTCGCTCCACGACGCCTCATGCGCGAGCGTCAGGTCGACCATGTCCCCCGCGTACGCCGCGATCCGATCGCGATGGAAGGCGGGCTGGACCAGGCGGCGGTTGCGCAGGTGCACGTCGCCCTCGCTGGTGAGCAGGCCATTGCCGAGGACGGCCTTGGTGCCCTGGAGGCCACGCCCCTTCATCGTCTCGCGGCCGTGGCCGATGAAGACGTCGACGATGACGTCAGGCGAGGTAAGCGCGTAGGTGTGCTCCCCCAGCAGGCGCATGTGCGCCAGCGTCGGGTAGTCGCGCTCGACCTCCACCATGAACCACGGGGCCCGGTCTCCCGCGATGAAGTTCCGCAGGACCTGCGCGCCCGAGGGTCCCGGAGGCCGGGCGACATCGCGCCGCCGATCGCGGGGGATGGGCACGTCGCTGTGGGCGATGCGGGCCGACGCGAGGCGTGCGGTCTCCCGCAGGTCGATCGGCTGCGAGAGGGTGGCCACGCCCCCAGTCTGCACGGCTGCATGCCAGGATGCGTCCGTGGCATCG